>JANORI010000001.1:0-15157 GCA_031415235.1 Acidobacteriota bacterium
CGACGACACCCGAGGAGGTGCGGACCGGGCTCATGGCCGTCAAGACATCGGCTCTGACGGACACTACCAGGGTTCCAGCATCGGCGAGCTCCTCGACGATCTCCCGTTCCGTCGGGCCTGGCGGATCGACACCCAACGCCACGGCATCCACGGCGAGGCCGGAGGCGCGGGCCTCGACGAGTAGATGCCACCCATCGAGCAGAAGGGGCTGTTCGTCGCCGCCGGCCCGTGCCTCGCGGCACGCGAGCACGAGTGGATGACGGCGGCTGGTGATGGACGGCATGGGCAGGGACATCTCTCTTCAGACGGGGAAGCGGCGCAACGGACGGCTGCCAGACCGGAGCATAGCATTGTGTGTGTTACAGTTAGCGCCGATCGGACCAATGAAAACGCGCCTTCTCAAGCGATTCGACGACGACATTGCCGCCCTCGAGCGCGAGCTGTACACCGACCTGCCCAAAGAGATTCAGCGGGCACGCGAGTTCGGCGATCTGCGCGAAAACGCCGAGTATTCGGCGGCCAAGGAGCGGCAGAGCTTCGTGCAGGCCAGGATTGGCATGTTGCAGCGCCGCCGCAATGAAGTGGCGCTCATGAACCTCGACCGCGTGCCCCACGACAAGACCGGGTTTGGCTCCACCGTCACGCTACGCGAATCGGGCGGTCCCGAGTTCCAGTATCAGCTCGTGATGCCGGAAGACGCCGACGTGGCGAAGGGGCTGATCTCCACGTCGTCTCCGATCGGCCGGGCGCTCCTCAACAAGGAAGCGGGTGACGCGGTCACGGTGGCCACGCCCGCAGGCGCGCGCAAGTTCGAGATCATCAAGCTCGTCACACTGCACGACCACGAATAGAGCACCGCGTGGCCCGAGGGACTCGCGCCCAACACGATCTCTACTCGCCTGAGCGACCGACGGCCGTGATCCTGAGCGGCACGGGCGCCGACGGCGCCTACCACGCCGGTGTCCTGAAAGCACTCGACGAAGCGGGCGTGAAGGTCGACCTCGTCGCGGGCCGGGGTGTCGGAGCGTTTGCCGCCCTGCTGTTTGCGGTCGACGGCGCCGCCACCCTCTGGGAACCTCGCGGCTTCTGGCACCGCGTCCCGTCCTCGTCCGCGTACGGATTGCGCTGGCCCTACCGCGTGACGGGATGGGCGCTTGCGCTGGCGGGCGGCATCCTGGTAAGCCCCCTCATGCTGCTGGTAGGCGCGCTGGCCGTGTGGCCGGTGGCCGTGGGCGCGGGCCTGCTGGGGCTCGAGTCAAGCCGGGGCCTCGCTCAGGGGTACGCGCACCTGGTGGCGTGGGCCTTTGCACCCGATCACGTGCCTGCGTGGGTGGCGCGGCTCATCCTTCTCGTGGCAACCAGCCTCGCGGCGGCGCTCCTCACAGGGGCCACGGTGAACTCGGTGCGCGCATCGCGCCGCCAACAGGGCAACGCCGTGTGGCGACTGCTGGGTGCACCGGTCGAGTCGGCGCGCTTTGCCACCCTCGCCGTCGGCACGCTCTGGGACCTGATGCGCGGTGGCGCCCCGCTGGCCAGGCCCACCTCCGCCGACCTCAGTCAACGGGCCGCGGAACTGCTCGTGTCGAGCGTCAACCAGCCAGGGCACCGAGACCTGCTGCTGGCCGTGCACGATCTGGATGGTCGGCGAGACCTGGTGTTCGGATCCGTCGCGGGCGAGCCTGGGAAGCGTCTTTTCCCCGGCCCGACTGGGACATCGAGCCGGCGCGCCGAGGCGTTCGACCTGGGCAGTACCGCGCGGGGCGCCCTGGTCGATGTGCTCAGCGGCGCGCTGACCCTGCCGGGCGTCTCTGAGCCGCATGCCATGCGGTTCTCCGGCGAGAGCGTCTGGCGTGGTGAAGTGCATCGACTCGCCGACCGTCCAGCCTCGCTGTCACGCCTCCTCGAGGAAGCCGCCGCGGCGGGAATGGAGCAGGCCATCGTCGTGACCGCCACGCCGGAACCCGGCGGGCCGCACGAACTCGAGCCGCCGCGCGTGGATCCGCGAGGCCGGGTGGGGGAGTGGCTGTCTGGCGAGGAGGCGGCCGCGGTGCGGGACGCCGTCCGCTACGCCCAGGCTCACTTCCACACCGTATTCGTGATCCGTCCGGTCCACAATCCGGTCGCGCCGCTCGACGTGCGGGGCGCCGACGACCGCGCCTCCGACCGGCACTGCACGTTGCAGGACCTGCTCGAGCGCGGGTACGATGACGCGCACCGGCTCTTCATCGAACCCGCGCTCGGCGCCGCCGGTGAACGCGTGCCGGGAACGACCTGGTGATGCTCATGACCAACCCTTCCGCGCACGGACCGGCCACTACCTTGATCCATACGGGCGAGCGGCTCCCGGCCGCCGCCTCGCTGACCGTGCCGATCTACGAGACGAGCACGTTCGTGTTCGACTCAGCCGCCGAGGTGGAGGCCTACGCCGAGGGCCGCGCAACGGGCTATCTCTACAGCCGCTACGACAATCCCACCGTGGTGGCCGTCGAGACGAAGCTGGCTGCGGTGGACGGCGCCGAGGCGTCACTCGTGTTCGGCTCCGGCATGGCGGCGATCTCGACGGCGCTCTTTGGTCTGCTCCAGAATGGAGACGAAGTCGTATGCTGCGCGGCCATCTACGGCGGCACATTCCACATCCTCAACGGCCTGGCTGCGCGTTTCGGGGTGACCACGCGCTGGGCATCGCTCGAGGAGTTTCGTTCGCCGGAAGCGCTCATCGGACCCACGACCCGGATGGTCTGGTTCGAATCGCCTGTCAACCCGACGCTGCGCGTCATCGACGTGCGACAGGTGGCCGCGGCCTGCACGGCCGCCGGCGTGCTGTCGGTGGCCGACAACACGTTTGCCTCGCCGCTCAACCAGCCGGTCCTGGCGATGGGCGTCGACATCTCGATGCAGAGTGTCACGAAGTATCTCAACGGACACTCTGACGTGACCGGCGGCGTGCTCTCGGGCCGGCAGGGGCTCATCGACCGTCTTGCGAAGACTCGCCGCCTGCTGGGCGGCATTCTCGATCCGCAACCGGCCTACGCGCTCGGCCGGGGCATGAAGACCCTGGCGCTACGCGTCGCGGCGCACAACACCAATGCCATGGGGATCGCCGAAGCGCTCGAGGGCCATCCGGCGCTAGCGGCCGTGCACTATCCGGGACTGGCGTCGCATCCCGATCACGCCATCGCCCGGGCGCAGATGCTCGGCTTCGGCGGCATGCTCTGTCTCGATCTGGCGGGCGGACAAACCGCCGCCTTTCGCGCATTCGACCGCCTGCAGGTGATTCAGCGTGCCGCCAGCCTGGGCGGCGTCGAAAGCCTGTGCAGCCTGCCGATCCTGACGTCGCAGTTCGGGCTGGGCGACGAAGCGCTGGCCCGAACCGGCGTCACGCGCGGCATGATGCGGATCTCAGTCGGACTCGAGGACGCCACGGACCTCATCGACGACCTGCGGCAGGCCATCGCGTAGCCGGGCCGCTACTTCTTGCCGCTGAGCTCGTGCAGGAAGTCGAGCACGAGGTCGAGCACGCGCTGGTTGATGCGGCTGCCCTCGTGCACGCCGAACTTGCGCTGGAACGCCTCGAGCGGCACCACCGCCTTCGCCATGGTCCGGTGGCCGCCCGCACTGCCGATGTCGTTGAACCAGCGCCGGACGAAATCGCCGGCGTTGCGCGAGTAGCCGAAGTTGCGCACCGAGACGATCATCTGGTCGTTCACCACGCCCGACACGACCGTCCACTGCACGTCTTCGAGCTGGAGGTAGAAGTCGGCCACGTATGGGATGAAGTCCTCACGCGGCGGTTCTCCGAGGAACGCGCAGAACACGTGCTCGACCATCCGCCCCTGCTGCCACGCCTTGATCACGTAGTCGAGCCGCTCGCGCGTGATCTCCGCGCCTTCCATCTTGCGGATGAGACTCGCATCGGCCAGCGGGTACAGATACGAGAAGGCATCGAGGTCGGCGCGGTTGGCGTGACGGTTGAAGAACAAGGTGTCTGACTTGATCGCGTAGAGCATCGCCGTGGCAGTGCGCTCGGAGATGTCGATGTCGACGGCCTGCAGGTGCTCGGTCAGAATGGTGGACGTAGAGCCGAAGTCCGGGCGGATGTCCTTGAACATCGCTGTATAGCCGGTCGTCTCTGGATGGTGATCCACCACCAGGTCCACGTGCCGTAGCGCGTCGCCGAAGTAGTGCGGCTGCACGTCGACGAGAGCGATCTTCTCGTACGACGCGAACTGCTCGGGCGTGACCGTGTCGACGCCAATCTCGAGCAGCTTCAGCATCCGTAGGTTCTCAGGGCGTGAGACCGGCTGTAGTGTCCCGATGATGGCCGTCTGCTTCGTGCGCCTGAGCAGGGTGCGCAGGGCGAGACCACTCGCGATGGCGTCGGGGTCGGGGTCGTTGTGCGTAAGGATCAGGACTCGGTCGGCGTCGCTGAAGTAGCGCTGGTACTGCTGCACCCGCTGGCGCGTCAACGAGCGATTGAGCTCGGTTGCCAGACGCGGCTCGACGAGCTCGGCCAGGGTGATGCTGGTCACTTCGGGAAACTCGGCGCGAAAGGCGGCAGCGCGGGCCGCGTCTTCGCCGCCGGTGCCGAGTACATAGACGAGCGCGCCGCCCGCGTGCCGCACGGCGTCAAGCACCTTGCGCAGGTTGCGCTGGTGCGCGTCCTCGATGATCACCGAGGTCGTGGGCAGGAGGTCGGCCTTCACGAAGGTGTCGACGCGCTTCGGGTCGGCGGTGACGACCGTCGCACCGGCATCGTGGAGACGTCTGGCGAGGGCTCGGCTTTCGACGACCAACTCGAGGTCGACCCGCGGGCTCAGTACGGCGTACAGCAGGCGACCGACCAGTTCGGTCTGGCAGACGGCCAGGCACCTCATGGGCGAACGACCGTTCTTCTCACAAAGTCCGGCATCGACAATCGCCGATTATAGCGCCCCCGGCGCCAGGACCACGCCCGGTGCTCTCGGGCCGCTGTGGTACGATTCCCCGGTTCAGTCCTGCCGTGCCCGTCTGCCGGGCACTGCCGCCAGGGCCTCCACATGCCGGCATCCATCGACCGTTTCTCCCTCGTCTCCGACTTCGAGCTGCGTGGCGACCAGGTACACGCCGTGCCCGAGCTCGTGGCCGGCCTGGAGCGCGGGGATCCGCACCAGACGCTGCTCGGCGTGACGGGTTCGGGCAAGACCTACACCATGGCGCAGGTCATCGCACGGGTAAACCGGCCCGCCCTCGTGATGGCGCACAACAAGACGCTGGCCGCACAGCTGCACCAGGAGTTCCGGCGTTTCTTCCCCCACAACGCCGTCGAGTACTTCGTCAGTTACTACGACTACTACCAGCCCGAAGCCTACGTGCCGTCGAGCGACACCTACATCGAGAAAGAGGCGACGATCAACGACGAGATCGATCGGATGCGCCTCTCGGCCACTCGGTCGCTCTTCGAACGCCGCGACGTGATCAACGTGGCCAGTGTGAGCTGTATCTACGGGCTCGGCTCGCCCGAGGCGTACTACGGCCTGGTGCTGCCGCTCGAGCGCGGGCAGCGCATGTCGCGCGACCACCTGTTGCGGAAGCTGGTCGAGATCCTGTACGAACGGAACGATCTCGAGTTCGGCCGCGGCACGTTCCGCGTGCGCGGAGACATCGTCGAAGTGCACCCGTCCTACGACGAGATGGCGCTGCGCATCAGCCTGTTCGGCGACGAGATCGACGAGCTCGCGATGTTCGACCCCATCACCGGCAAGACCGTGGAGCGGCACGACCGCGTGTCGGTCTTCCCCAAGACTCACTTCGTCACGACCCGCGATCGCCTCGAGGAGGCCGCCGAGACCATCAAGGCTGAGCTGACTGAGCGACGCACGTTCCTCGAGAAGGAAGGGCGGGTCCTCGAGGCCCAGCGGCTGCACCAGCGCACGATGTTCGACCTCGAGATGATCAGGGAGATCGGCTACTGCCACGGGATCGAGAACTACTCGCGGCACCTGACCGGCCGGTTTCCCGGGCAACCCCCTCCGACGCTGCTCGACTACCTGCCCCCCGATGCCATGGTGATCGTAGACGAGAGCCACCAGACCGTGCCGCAGGTACGTGGCATGTTCTTCGGCGACCGGTCGCGCAAGGAGGTGCTGGTCGAGTACGGCTTCCGCCTGCCCTCGGCGCTCGACAATCGTCCGCTCAGCTTCGAGGAGTGGGAGACCCGGATTCCGCAGACGGTGTTCGTGTCCGCCACGCCGGGGCCGTACGAGCTGCAGAAATCCGGCGGCGTCGTGGTGGAGCAGGTGATCAGGCCAACCGGCCTGATGGATCCGCCCATTGAGGTACGTCCGGTGAAGGGCCAGGTCGACGATCTGCTCGAGGAGATTCGTGGGCGCGCGGCGCGCAACGAACGGACGCTCGTCACCACGCTCACCAAGCGGATGGCCGAGGACCTCACGCAGTATTACCACGAGCTCGGTGTGCGCGTGCGCTACCTGCACTCGGATATCGACACCCTGGAGCGGATCGACATCCTGCGGGACTTGCGCCGGGGCGTGTTCGACGTGCTGGTCGGCATCAACCTGCTGCGCGAGGGCCTGGACTTGCCCGAAGTGTCGCTGGTCGCGGTGCTCGATGCCGACAAGGAAGGCTTTCTCCGGTCGGCAGGCTCACTCATCCAGACCTCGGGTCGGGCCGCGCGCAACGTGCACGGCCAGGTCATCATGTACGCCGACACGATGACCAATTCGATGCGCATAGCCATCAGCGAGACCTCCCGCCGCCGCGCTATTCAGGCGGCGTACAACGAGGAACACGGCATCACCCCGACAACCATCATCAAAGACATCGAGGGCGTGTTCCAGAGCGTGTACGAGCGCGACTACGGGTCGGGCCCAGAGGGGATGGATGCGCCAGTGGCCAGCATCGCCGAGCTCGAGGCGCGCGTGACCGACCTCGAACAGCGGATGCGACAGGCCGCCGCGAATCTCGACTTCGAAGCCGCGGCCGGACTGCGCGACCAGGTCGTCGCCACCAAGGCGCGCGCGCTCGGCCTGAGCCGCTCCCCGGGGTCGGCGTGACGCCGGCCTTCGCCGAGCGGCTCAAGCGGGCGCTGCTCGAGGTGCAGGAGTACGCCAAGCTCATCGCCGCAACCGCACGGGGCGCGGTGTCCCGGCCCTTCTACTGGCACGACTTCGTGGAGCAACTCGACGAGATTGGCATAGGGTCGATGACGGTGGTGATCCTCACGGGGCTCTTCACCGGCGCGGTGCTCGCGCTGCAGACCGGCTTCACGCTCGACCAGTTCGGCGCCCGGCCCTTCGTGGGGCGGCTCGTGGCTGCCTCGATGGTCAAGGAGCTGGGGCCCGTACTCACGGCTCTCATGCTGGCCGGACGCGTGAGCTCGGGCATTGCCGCGGAACTCGGGTCGATGGTCGTGACCGAGCAGGTCAGCGCCTTACGCGCGCTCGGCACCGACCCCGTGCGCAAGCTGGTCGTGCCGCGCGTGCTCGCAGGCATCCTCATGACGCCCGTCCTCACCGTGGTGGCCGACACAGTGGGGCTGCTCGGCGGGTGGGTCGTGTCGGTGCAGACCCTTCGGGTGGCGTCGGGCCTGTACTGGTCGTCGGTGGTCGATGCGCTGTTCCTCGAAGACGTGTGGATGGGCCTGTTGAAGCCCTTCTTCCTCGGCTTCATCATCGTGACGGTGGGATGCCACGTGGGTTTGCGCACGAAGGGCGGTACGGCCGGCGTGGGCCGCGCCACGACCAATGCCGTCGTCGCAGCGTCGGTCGGCGTGATTGCCATGGACTTCTTTTCGACCCACCTCCTGCTGTCGCTGTTGTTCTGATGGTGGCCTACCCTGACGTCCTGCGAGGGCCAGCCAAGGGTCGGCCGGGGGACGAGCCGGTCGTCGTCTTCGAGGACGTGCGTCTGGCCTTCGATGATCACGTGGTGCTTGCCGGCATCAGCTTCACGCTGTATCCCGGTTTCACGAAGATCTTCATTGGAGCGAGCGGGTCTGGGAAGTCGACCGTCCTGAAACTGATCCTGGGTCTGCTCGCCCCCGACTCCGGCCGAATCTGGGTGCACGGGCGGCAGGTCGATCGGCTCGCGGAGCACGAACTCTTCGCCGTGCGCGACAAGATCGGCATGGTGTTCCAGGAGGGCGCGCTCTTCGATTCCCTGACGGTCGGCGAGAACGTCGGCTTCAAACTCTACGAAGAAACGCATCTGCCCCTGGCCGAGGTCCGGGCACGGGTGGAAGAGGTGCTTGGCTTCGTGGAACTCGGGCCCTACGTCGATCGCATGCCCTCAGCGCTCTCCGGCGGCCAGCGTCGGCGTGTCGCCATCGCGCGCGCCATGGCGTTCAAGCCGAAACTGTTGCTGTACGATGAGCCGACGACGGGGCTCGACCCGATGACGGCCCTGACCGTGGACGCGGAGATCATCAAACTGCGAGACCTCGAGGGCGTGACCTCGGTGCTCGTCACGCACCAGATGCGCGACGCGTTCTATGTCGCCACGCATGGCGCCGCACGCGGGGCAGGCGGACATCCGGTCGTGGGCGCCACGTCCGACAAGATGGAAGAGGCTGATTTCGTGATGTTGCGCGACGGCACGGTCGCCTTCGAGGGCTCAGCCGAAGAGCTGCGCTCTTCGACCGACCCGTATCTTCGCAAGTTCCTTTCGTAGGGGAGAGACTGGATGCCGCGGACGCGATCGCTCGCGTGGTCGGAACTGAAGATCGGCGCACTGACCGTGTTTGCCTTGGTGATGGCGGCGGTACTGGTGTTCGCCGTGGGTGGCTCCGGCGGCTTTTTCTGGCAGCGGTACCCGCTCAAGGTTCGCTTTGCCAACATCGCCACGGTGAAAAGCGGCACGCCCGTGCGCGTCGGCGGCATCGAGATGGGCGAGGTGACCGAGGTCCGTTTCGCCGGGGCCGGCGTCGAGGCATGGCTCGAGGTGTCAGACCAGGTGCGTCCGCTCATCACCGACAAGTCGACGGCAGTGATCGGCGCAATCTCACTGCTCGGCGAAGGCGCCATCGACATTACCCACGCGCCAGGCGGCACGCCCATTCCCGAGTGGGGCTACGTGCCATCCGGGGTGGACCCCACATCAATCAGCGCGTTGTCGGACGTGGCGGGCCGAAGTCTCAACGAGACAGCGCAGTTGCTGGCCGACGTGCGGGCGGGACGGGGCACGATGGGGCGGCTCTTCACCGACGACACGGCGTATCGTGACCTGGAGGCTGTGATGGAGTCAGCCGCGCGAGTGACCGAGGCCGTGCAGAACGGGAGAGGCAGCATCGGTCGCCTGCTGAACGATCCAAAGGTCTACAACGAGCTTGCGGCGGCCACGGCGGCCCTGAACGGAATCACCGCCAGAATCGCCCGGGGCGAGGGGAGTCTCGGCACGTTGCTGAACGACCCGGCGCTGGCGCGCTCCGCCACTGCCGCGGCGGCCAGCGTGGACCAGGTGGCCGGACGACTGGCGCGCGGCGAGGGTACCGTCGGCAAGCTTTTGACCGACGAGGCGCTGTTTGCCAGGATCAACGCGACCGCGCAGCGCCTCGACGCCTTGACCGGACGTCTCCAATCCGGGCAAGGCACGGCCGGGATGCTCCTGCAGGACCGGCAGCTTTATGAGAACATGAGTGCGGCGGTGTCCGAACTGCGCGGACTGGTCTCGGATGTCCGCAAAGACCCGAAGAAGTATCTGAACGTCAAAGTCAGTCTGTTCTGATCGGGCAAGCAGACTCAGGGGGTTCCATGTCTCGAGATACAAACGGTGGCGGCTCGGTGATGCTGGCCTTCGTGCTGGGCGCGGTGGCCGGCGCGGCGGTGGCGCTGCTCTTTGCTCCGGCGGCCGGGGAGGAAACGCGCGAATATCTTGGCAAGCGCGCCCGCGAAGGCCGCGACCGCGCTCGCGATGCGGCACGCGATGCCACCGACCAGGGCCGCGAGTTCTACCAGCGCCAACGCGACACCGTCACGAGCGCGATCGAACGCGGCCGCGAGGCCTTCCAGCAGGCGCGTGAAGAAGGGCGCAACGCGTGACCGATGTCTGGCTGGCCGTCATCGCCCTGGCGGTAGCCCTGATGGCCGCGATCCAGGTGGGCGCGATCGTCCTGGCGCTGCGCCTGACTCGCCGGGTGGATCAGCTGGCGACCGAGATCGAGCGCGACGTGAAGCCGCTCATCAAGAACCTCACCGACATGACGGCGGAAGCGTCGCGCGCCGTCACGCTGGCCGCTGCGCAGGTGGAGCGCGCCGATCGCCTCTTCGGCGACCTGGCCCTCTCGGCCGAACGGACGATGGCCATCGCCTCGCAGCTCGTGGGCGGACCGGCGAAGAATGGCTTCGCGCTGTTCTCGGCGGCACGCGCGGCCTACTCGGCGTTCCGTGACCTGCGCGATTCGTCGCGCCGCCGTCAGGCTCATCGATCGGCGCCCGACGACGAGGAATCGTTGTTCATCGGTTGACACCACGGCGCGGCCACCGCGCCAGGAGACATAGATGGGTCAGACAGCTTCGGTCGGCGGCTCGTTGTTCGGTGGCGTGATGATGGCGGCGCTGCTGGCGACGCCCGCCCTGGCGCAGGATTCGAAATCGGCGCAAGGCGCCAGGGAGCTCTCGCAGCTACTGAGCGCCAAGAAGCTCGACGCGATTGCGGTGCGCGATCCCGCTGCGGCCGATACGTTCATCGCGGCGCTCGCGTTCCCAGGACAGCTCATCGTGGTCTCGGCAAAGTACGCGGCGCCGCCGCTGCTCAACGAGAAGCTGGCGCGGCGCGAGTACCGAGACGTCTACATCGAGTTGAACAGCGCCTCGGTGCCGGAGTCGCGCATCTTCGTGACGGATCTGGGGGCTGATGGCCTGAAGGCAAAGAAGGCCAAGAGGGACGATCCGTTCGACACCCGCGAGGCCGCCGGCAAGGCGTTCGCCTTCGACGGCAACTGGCGCGAAGACAAGATGTCGGAAGCCGACTACATGAAGATCTTCGCGGAAACCGACGAGCACTACACGCGCATGGTGTCGGCGTTACTCGGCGAAGCGAAGAAGTAGCGGAGTGGTGCGCGCTCCAGGATTCGAACCTGGGACCCCCGCCGTGTGAAGGCGGTGCTCTACCGCTGAGCCAAGCGCGCGTTCAGGAGTGCGTCGCCAAGTTTACCCGCAAGACGGAGTCGGGGCAACCCCGCGGATTCGCCCCACGGACTCGCCGCACCCGTCAGGCCGTGCCAAACAGCCGGTCGCCGAAGTCGCCGAGCCCCGGCACGATGAACTTCTGGGCATTCAGCTCGCGGTCCACCACGGGCGTGTAGATCGGCACGTCGGGAAAACGGCGCTCGATGGCCGCAATGCCCTCCGGTGCGGCGACGATACAGACGAAGCGGATGTCGCGCACGCCGGCATCACGCAGCAGCTCGATCGCCGCTACGGCGCTGCCCCCCGTCGCCAGCATGGGATCGGTGACGAGCACCACGTCATCGGCGATGTCCGGTGGCAGCTTGAGGTAGTAGCGAAAGGCCTGAGCGGTCGCCTCGTCGCGCTGCAGGCCGATGTGGCCCACCCGCGCCTTCGGCAGCAACTCCAGCACGCCCTCGATCATGCCGAGCCCGGCCCGTAGGACGGGCACCAGCGTCACCTTTGCGTCTACCCGACGGGCATAGGCCGCTCCAAGCGGCGTCTGCACCGTGCCCTCTACGGTCCGGATCTCCTTGAGCACCTCGGCGGCAATCAGCAGCGACATGCGACGCGCCACGCGCCGAAAGACGTCGGGCGGGGTGGAGAACTCCCGCAGCGTGGCCAGCGCGTCGTGCACGAACGGGTGGGTGATGAGATGAACCACGGGTGCGGCTGTTATACCACGCGCACCAGGGCGGACGAACGTTCCGTCCCGGTCGCGGAATCGCCTACAATCGGCCCATGCCTGCCGCCGGACTGGTGATCGTCGTTCTGCTCGCGGTGGCGGCGTCGACCGCCAACACCCAGTCGAACACGACCGTGTCGCTCGTCGTCACCGGCGGCACCGTCGTGACCGTGGACGCGACCCGTCGGGTCATCCCCCGCGGAGCCGTGGCGATCGATGGGTCTCGCATCGTTGCGGTCGGCACCGCTGCCGAGCTCGCCGCGCGCTATCGGGGCCGGTCGGTGATCGACGCGTCCGGACAGGTCGTCATGCCCGGACTGGTCAACACCCACACGCACGCGCCGATGGTGCTGTACCGAGGCCTGGCCGACGACTTGGCGCTGATGGACTGGCTGCAGAAGTACATCTTCCCGGCCGAAGCCAAGACGGTGACGCCGGCCTTCGTGCGCACGGGTACTCGCCTGGCCGTACTCGAGATGATCCAGTCGGGCACGACGACCTACGCCGACATGTACTACTTCGAGGAAGAGATCGCGGCCGTCACCAAAGCGGCCGGGCTGCGGGGCGTGCTCGGGCAGACGGTGATCCAGTTCCCGGTTGCCGACGCGAAGGCCCCGGCCGAGGCTCTGACCCGGGCGGCGGCCTTCATCGCCAAGTACAAGGGCGACGAGCTCGTCGTGCCGGCCGTGGCCCCGCACGCGCTGTACACGCTGGACCAGGCCACGCTCCTGGCCACGCGCGATCTGGCCGTGAAGGCGGGCGTGCCATTGCTGATCCATCTGGCCGAAACCGAGGGCGAGGTGAAGGCGGCACGCGAACGCTCCGGTCTGAGCCCTACCGGCTATCTCGAGTCGATTGGGTTTTTCACGGGCGCGCGAACGCTTGCGGCGCACGGCGTATGGGTCACGCCCGACGACATCCTGACCCTGGTGCGACGGGGCATCGGCGTCTCACACAACCCGGAGAGCAACATGAAGCTCGCCAGCGGCGCCGCTCCGGTGGTCGAGTATCTGAAGGCCGGCGCGGCGCTTGGACTGGGCACCGACGGGGCCGCCAGCAACAACGATCTCGACATGTTCGAGGCCATGCGTCAGGCCTCGTTCCTGGCTAAACACGTGAGCCGGGATCCGCGTGCGGTCAGCGCGGCCGAGGCGCTCGCGATGGCCACCATTGGCGGCGCCAGGGCGCTCGGCATGCACGACCAGATCGGATCGCTCGAGACGGGGAAGCGCGCCGACCTCATCGTGGTGCGGATGAATCGCACGCGTCAGACGCCGATCTACGACCCGGTGTCGCACCTGGTCTACACGACGCGCGGCGACGACGTGGACACCACGATCGTGAACGGCAAGGTTCTGATGCGCGGGCGTGTGGTGCACACGTTGAATGCCGCCGCCGTGCTGGCTGAGGCGCGGCGGGCCGCGTCCGCCGTGCGCGCGGCGGTCACACCGTGAGTTCGCCGATGTATGGGAGGTGCCGGTGATGTTCGTCGAAGTCGAGACCGTAGCCCACCACGAATCGGTCTTCGATGGTGAAGCCCACGTACTCGACCGGCACCTCGATCTTACGGCGCGAGGGCTTCGACAGCAGGCACGCCGTACGCAGGCTCGCCGGCCCGCGGGCACGCAGGATGTCCTGCAGGTAGTGCAGGGTGAGACCCGTGTCCACGATGTCCTCTACGACGATCACGTGGCGGTCCTGCAGGCCGCGGTCGACATCCTTCATCAGACGCACTTCGCCAGTGCTGCGCGAGCCGGCGTAGCTGGCCACGGCGATGAAGTCCATCGTCACCGTGCCGGGCATGGCGCGGAGCAGATCGGCCAGGAAGAAGACCGAGCCCTTGAGCACCCCGATGAAGTGGAGCTCGGCCTCCGGGGCGTCGGCCCGAATCTGCCGAGCCAGTTCGGCGATCCGTTGGCGGATTTGGTCGGCGGTGATGAGCGGGGTGACTGCGGCCGACATGCGACGCCGAGGGTAGCACAGCGGCCGGTCAGGCGTGAGGACGGGCGATGACCAGATACGACATGATCACCGAGACCATCGCGCGCACGCTCGACCGCGGGACGTCGGTGACCCTCGCCGCCGGCGGGCACGTCACGCCGCTTGCCGCCGACACGCTGCGTGAGCGGCGGATCGTGGTGGTGCGCGAGGGCGCGCATGGCGACGCCGAGGGGCTCGCGCCAGTCAGTCCGATTCGCCGCGTGGCGCTCGGTAGCGACCACACCGGACTGGCTCTGCGGCGCGTGCTGCGCGACCACTTGCGCGGCCGGGGGATCGCCGTGCAGGAAGTGGGCCTCGACACGCCCGACCCGGTGGACTATCCCGACGTCGCCGGTGGCGTGGCGCGCCTGGTCGCGCGGGGCGAGGCCGATGCCGGGATCGCGATCGACGGCGCGGGCCTGGGTTCCGCGATCGCCGCCAACAAGATCCACGGCGTGCGGGCCACGATGTGCTCAGACACGACGCTGGCACGCTACGCCCGCGAGCACAACGGCGCCAACGTGCTCACGCTCGGCGCGACGCTGTTGAGTGTCGAGGCGGCCCTGGGCATAGTGGACACGTGGATGGGGACGCCCATGACCGACGCGCGGTACATCCGCCGATTAGGGAAGATCCAGGGTCTGGAGCGCCTTCAGTGAGCGGGTCGCCCGACTCCACCATCGGCGTCGATCTGGGGCGCCTCGTCGCCATCATCGCGGAGGAACTGGCCGCGTACCGCAGCACGCCCCAGGCGCGGTGCGCGTGTCACGGCTGGCAGCACGACTGCTGTCCCACGCGCGTGCAGGCCGTCATCGACGCCGGCGCGGCGCGGCTCGGCATGCGTGCGGCAGGCGGGGGCGGGGGAGCCGTGGCGCAGCTCATCGACCACACCTTGCTCAAGGCCGACGCGAGCGCCACCGACATCGAGACGCTCTGCGCCGAGGCGGCACAGCATCACTTCGCCACCGTGTGCGTAAACCCCGCCTGGGTCGCGCTGGCCGCGCGACGACTGCGCGGCACCGGGGTGGGGATCTGCTCAGTCGTAGGCTTTCCGCTCGGTGCGACGACGCCGGACGTGAAGGCCTACGAGACGCGCCGGGCGATCGCCGACGGCGCCACCGAGATCGACATGGTCATCAACGTGGGCGCCCTCAAGTCGGGCGACCTGCGCCTGGTGGAACAGGACATCGAAGGTGTGGCGACGGCGTGCCGCACCTGCGGCGCGACGAGCAAGGTCATCATCGAGGCGGCGCTGCTGTCCGACGACGAGAAGGTCACGGCCTGCACGCTCGCGAAGGCGGCCGGCGCCGATTTCGTGAAGACGTCCACC
>JANORI010000002.1:0-15040 GCA_031415235.1 Acidobacteriota bacterium
TGTTCGTGTGTCAGCAGTCGGGCGAGTTGCGGGTGATTTCCGGCGGGGTGTTGCTGGCGACGCCGTTCGTGGACCTGACCGTGGACGCCAACGGCGAGCGCGGCCTGCTCGGCGTGGCGTTCGACCCCGACTTCGCGATGAACCAGTTCGTTTACGTCTACTACACCGTGCCGGGCGGCGGCGGGGTGACCGTGCACAACCGCGTGAGCCGTTTCATCGCCAACGGCAACGTGGCGCAGGCGGGTAGCGAGTTCGTGGTGCTGGAACTCGACAATCTGAGCGCCACCAACCACAACGGCGGCGCCATCAACTTCGGTCCCGACGGCATGCTCTACGTGGCGGTCGGCGAGAACGCGGTGACCGCCAACGCGCAAACCCTGTCGAATCGTCACGGCAAGATGCTGCGCGTCAATCCCGATGGATCGATTCCCACTGACAACCCGTTCTACAACACGGCGTCTGGCCTGAATCGCGCGATCTGGGCACTCGGCCTGCGCAATCCATTCACGTTTGCGTTCAACGCCGGTGGTCCGTCACCAACGATGCTCATCAACGACGTGGGCGGCGGGCAGCGCGAGGAAGTGAACCCCGGCGTGGCCGGCGCGAACTACGGCTGGCCGACGACCGAGGGCGACTTCAATCCGGTGACGTACCCCTCGTTCACGCGCCCGCGCTACGCCTACTCGAGTGCGGTCAACCCCGAGTGCGCCATCACCGGCGGCGCCTTCTACAATCCCGCGACGCCCACGTTTCCTGCCGTCTACGCCGGCACCTACTTCTTCGCGGACTTCTGCGCGGGGTGGATACGACGATTCGACCCCACCCAAGTGCTCGCGTATCCGATGCTGCCAGCGGCGGTGGACTTCGCTACGGGCATCAGCTTGCCGGTCGATCTGAAAGTGGGGAACGACGGCCATCTCTACTACCTGTCGCGCGGCAGCAGCACGGTGTTTCGCGTGCAGTACGGCAGTGCCGCGCCCAGTATCACCAGCCACCCGGCCAACCGCACCGTGGCGCCTGGACAACCGGCAAGTTTCACCGTCGTGGCCGGCGGCACGCCGCCCTTCACCTATCGCTGGCAGCGCAACGACGTCGACATCCCAGGAGCCGCGGGCGCTGGCGCTACCTACACGCTGGCCTCACCGCAACTCGCCGACAACACCGCGCGCTTCCGCGTGAACGTCGCCAACAGCGCCGGCAACCTGTTCAGCAACGAGGCCGTGCTCACCGTCACCACGAACGTGCCGCCGGTGGCCACGATCACGGCGCCGGCCGCGGGCACGCTCTACACCGGCGGCATGACCGTGGCGATTGCCGGTACCGGCACCGATCCCGACGGCACGCCTACAACGCTGCCCGCGAGCGCCTTCAGCTGGCGCGTGGACTTCCACCACGATACGCACTCGCATCCCTTCCTGCCCACGACCACCGGCGTGACGAGTGGCAGTTTCGTCGTGCCCACCACCGGCGAAACCTCGGCCAACGTGTGGTATCGCATCCACCTCACCGTCACCGACGCCGCCGGGCTCACGCACAGCGTGCAGCGTGACGTGTTCCCGCGCGTCGCACGGCTCACACTGGCCACGAGCCCGAGCGGTCTGCAACTGCGGCTCGACGGCCAACCGGTCACGGCGCCCACATCGTTCGATAGCGTCGTGGGGATGGTGCGCACCATCGAAGCACCCGCGCAATCGGCGTTGGGCACGACCTACGCGTTTGCCAGTTGGTCGGATGCCGGGGCGCCCGGCCGCAGCATCGTCACGCCCTTCGGCAACGCCACCTACACCGCTACGTTCCAGGCCACGAGCGCGACGACCGTGCCATCCGTGCCAGGCGCGCTGACCTCGGTGGTCAACGGCGGCACGCTGCGCCTGTCGTGGAATCGCGCGCCGGGCGCGCAGTCGTATCGCCTGGAGGCGGGCACGGCCACGGGGCTGAGCGACCTCTTCAACGGCGACGTCGGCGACGTGGCGTCGCTCGAAGGCCTGGTGCCGCCCGGCACCTACTTCGTGCGCGTGCGCGCAGCCAACACGCTGGGCGTGAGCGTGCCGTCGAATCAGGTGAGCGTGACGGTCTCGAGCGCGGCGTCGTGCACCACGGCGCCGCCGTCGCCCGCGAGCATCCTGGCGCAGGGCGGCGGTCTGCTCGTGGCGCTCTCGTGGCCGGCCTCGGCGGCGGCCACGTCGTATCTGCTCGACGCGGGCACCTCGAGTGGCGTCACCGACGTCGGCACCGCCAGCGTGGGAAACGTCACGACCTATCAGGGGGTGGGCGCCGCCGGCAGTTACTTCGTGCGCGTGCGCGCCGCCAACGCGTGCGGCGTGAGCGCGCCGTCCAGCGAGATGGCGGTCACGCTCGCCTGCAGCGCGCAGGCCGTGGTGCCCGCGGGCCTGGCGATGACCAGGGCCGGCAGCGTGGCCACCTTCACGTGGCAGCCGCCGCTCGGCGCCGCCAGCTACCGCATGCAGGTCGGCTCGGCGCCCGGCGTGACCAATCTGGCCGACGCGCCGATTGGCGCGGCGACGACCGCTGCGGTGAGCCTGGCAGGCGTGCCGAATGGCACCTACTACGTGCGGGTCACCGCTGTGAGCGCATGCGGCGTGGGCGCGCCCTCGAACGAGGTGGTGGTGACGGTGCCGTGACGGGCCGGGTTCACGGCGCGGTCGTGGCCTCGGGCGTGCCGTCCTGCCGGTATAATCCCCGCCGACACTGACCATGGGCACGCACACGACGGGACTGACGAGGCGCGCGTGGCTGGTGGGCGCATCCGCTGGCCTCGGCGTGCTGGTCGGGCGCCAATGCGGTTCGTCCAACCACCCTGGGCCGGCGTTTCCGGCGGCGAGCCCCCTCGGCGTCGGCCGGAGCGCTGCTCAACGACGCGAGCGAGCTGTCGCCCACGCCGGTCGCGTCGCACGTGACCATGACCGACGACCCCACGGCCACCGTCGCGCGTCTGCGCGCGGCCATGGCCGAGGCCCGCGCGGCCGGCCGCCCGTTCGTCGCCAGCGCCGCCCGCCACTCGATGGGCGGCCAGAGTCTGGCCCGTGGCGGCGTGGTCGTGACGCTCGATCAGCAGTGGCTCGAGGCCGATCCGGCGCGCCGGGTCTACCGCGTGGCAGCCGGCACGCGCTGGTCGACGGTGATCGCCAAGCTCGATGCCATCGGCTTCTCGCCGGCCGTCATGCAGTCCAACAACGACTTCGGCGTGGCCAGTACCTATTCGGTCAACGCGCACGGCTGGCCGGTGCCGTTCAGCGGGTGTGGCAGCACGGTGCGCGCGGTCACCATGCTGCTGGCCGACGGCGAGCTCGTCACCTGTTCGCGCACCGAACACGTCGACCTCTTCCGGCATGCCATGGGCGGCTACGGTCTCTTCGGCGTGATCACCGAGCTCGAGCTCGACATGGTGCCGAACGCGCGCCTCGCGCCGCGCTTCGAGGACGTGAACGGACCGGAACTCGGCGGCTACTTCGCGCAACAGCTGGCCGCCGACCCGACCATCCAGATGGCCTACGGGCGCATGGATGTGACGCTCGACCGCTTCTTCGAACGCGCCCTGCTCGTGACGTATCGGCCGACCGCGGACCAGACCGATCTGCCCGCGGCATCAGGGTCGGGCTGGGTCAGCCGGGCCTCGCGCCCGATGTTCAGAGCGCAGGTCGAATCCGACCAGGCCAAGCGCTTTCGCTGGTGGACGGAAGCACGGCTGGCCCCGCGCCTCGCCACTGCTGCGACCCGCAACAGCCTGATCAACGAACCGGTTCTCACGCTCGACGATCGGGATGCCGGCCGGGTCGACATCCTGCACGAGTACTTCGTCGCGCCGGCGCGCTTCGCGGACTTCGTGACCGCCTGCCAGGCGGTGATTCCCGCCTCGTTCCAGCAGCTCCTCAACATCACGCTGCGCCATGTGCACAGCGATCGCGACAGCGTGCTCGCCTACGCGCCCGAGCCGCGCATTGCCGCGGTGCTGCTCTTCTCGCAAGAGAAGACGGTGCGCGGCGACGCCGACATGGCGCGTATGACCCACGCGCTCATCGACCGCGTGCTCGCGATCGGCGGCAGCTACTATCTGCCGTACCGGCCGCACGCGTCGCTGGATCAGCTCACGCGCGCCTATCCGCAGGCGGCGGCCTTCGCCGCCACGAAGCGCGCCGTCGACCGCGACCTGCTGTTCCGCAACCAGTTGTGGGACGGCTATCTCGGGCACCTGTAGGTCCAAGAGAGGGACTGTGGGCACACTGCGTCGCATCGCGTTCGTCTACCTGCTGTTCCTGCTGGCCGCGGCCTCGCTCAACTACATCCCGGGCCTCACAGATGCGCAGGGGCGGGCCTTCGGCGTGTTCGCGCTCGACCGCTACGACGACGCGCTGCACGTGGCGTCGGCGCTGTGGGCCGGGTTCGCGGCCGCGCGATCGAGTCACGCGGCGCGACTGTTCCTGCGCTGGTTCGGCGTGCTCTATCTGTCGGACGGGCTGATGGGGCTCGTGGCCGGTTCCGGCTATCTGGACTTGGGCATCATGACCCACGGCATGGTCGACCTGCCGCTGACCTTCAAGGTCCTCGCGAACCTGCCGCACATCGGCGCCGGCGGCTTCGCCGTGTTCGCGAGCCTGCGCGGCGATCGCCAGGCGCGGTGATGCGCCTGCGCCGGCCTTCCCTTCGCGCCTGCCTCAAGGGGGGCCTGTTCGGCCTCTTGCTGGCGAGTGTGCTGCTGCTGGCGCCGGTGGCCTATGTGGAGGTGGCCTGCCGCGGCGACGCCGGGCCGCGCGCCTTTCGGCCGCTCATCACCGACCCGGCCTGGCAGCGGCGCGAGGCCAACACCTACCTCACGTATCCCGAGTGGCACATCGTGTTCGCCTACGACGGCCTGGCGCAGGCGCTTCGGACCGGTGACGAGCACGCGTTCGACTACGCGCCGAGCATCCGCGCGTTCTGGACCTCGACCTGCGCGCTCATGCAGGTGGCCGACGCCCACGGCGGCGCCGACGGGGCGACGCGCGGCATGATTCACACGATCGGCGTGAGCTTCACGGCGGAGATGGCGCTCAAGGGGCTCTACGAAGAAACCATCGGCCGCGCCACCGCGTGGATCCGCGGGCCGCGCAAGACCCCGCAAGACCTCGCGGTGGCCGCCATGGCGGCCGACTATGCGGCGTTCCTGCGCCAGACGCCCTGGTACGCGTATCCCTTCCGCCGCGGTGCGGGTCAGCTGTGGAACGCGCCGGTCGACGGCGTCATTCGCGGATGGGAGCGGCGGTTCGGGATCGGCGTGGAGTTGCTGGCCAAGTCGGCCTACGCGGTGCTCATCGGACACGCCGCCGCCGCGGCCCCGGCGGAGCTGACCATTCGCAGCGTCGTCGCCGGGCTGGATGCCGCGGTGCTCGCGCGGATGCCCGAGGTGACGGTCATTGGTCCGCGTGGGGATGGCACCGAGATCGAGACGCCGCGCTACGCTCGGTTCACCGCCATCCTCGCCGACCTCGCGCGCCGCGGCGGCACGATCCTCGAAATCGCCGGCAACGACGAGGTGATGGTGACGCTGACGAGGCCCGCGGACACGACCGTGCCGATGCCCTTCGGCGCCGTGATTCTGCGGCTGCCACGCCAGGGGTTTCCGAGCGAACGCCTGCTCGTCAACGTGCCCGTGCCGGAGCTTGCCTCCTTGCTCAACGAGTATTCCCTGGCCGATCCCGGTGTCGAGCACGTCTTCGACTACTAGTCTTCCGACCGGCGGTTGCGTAGGTGCAAGCACGGCAGCGCCGCTCACATGGAGCCGAACGTCGGGCCCTCGCACTCTGGCACGAGTGCTGCTAGCCTGAGGTCAGCGCATATGAGCTGGATGGCCATCCTCGCGGCGGCCCTTGGCCTGACGACTGGCCTCACGACGGGAACTGTCGTGGCCGATGCCGATTCCGTCGGTGGCCGGTGCCGCGATGGCCGGGTGTGGATGACCTCGGCGGTGGAACAGGGGCAGATGCTGGGCCTGCTCAATCTGGTGCGGGCCGATGCCGCCCGGCCGCCCCTGCGCCGGCTGTCCGTGCTCGACCGCATGGCCGTGGCGCACGCGGCCGACATGGCCTGCCGCGACTACTTCGACCACCGCAACCCCGAGCGGCACCGCCTGCAGGACCGACTGAAGCAGGTCAACGACGGATCGCTCGACGACTGGAACCGCCTGGCCGAGGTGATCGGCACGAGCGTGACGCCCCGCCGTCAGCTCGACAAGTGGCTCGACAGCCGCTCGCACCGTCGCGCCGTGCTCGAGGAAGAGTTCGACCGCGTCGGCGTCGGCCTGGTGCGCATCGCCGGCTCGCGCTACGGCACCTACTGGGCCGTCGAGTTCGCGGCCGACGGCCGGTAAGCCCGGCAGACCGGACGCTCGGCCTTGCCTACGACGCCGGTCGGGCAGCGGCCACCAGATCCGCCAGCGTCATCACCGCGCCGTGCAGCGGCACGATGCGATCCACGTTCAGCTTCAGCCGTTCCACGTGTCCGAGCAGGTTCGCGGCATACGGGTGATACGTGCCGCCTGGGCTGAATGCGTCCACCTCGATCAGCAGCCGCTCTTTCGGCAGATACGCCATCAGCATCGTGTCGCTGTGGGGATTCCCGGCCACGTGATGCAGCACGAGCGACCGCGTGCCGTCGGTGATGGTGCGCGTGTCGGCCACCCCTTCAACCGTGACCGGCTTCGTCGCTCTGGCGAGCGCGTCGGGCGTGCGCGTGAACGGCCGTGCGGCGATCTCCTTCACGAACGCCTCGTTGCCGGCGTGCGCGATCACCGTGAGTCCCTCGGCAATCGCCGCGCGGAGCCCGGTCGAGTGATCGAAGTGGTGATGCGACATCACCACCTGCGTGAGCGGCGTGCCAGGCCGCAGCTCGCGTGCCTTGGCAATGACCGCGCGTGATCGCGCCTCGCTCTGCGGCGCCTCGATCAGCACCAGGCGGTCCGCGAAGGCCACAACCACGCTGTGATGTGACTGCCCGGCCAGGAACCACACGCCCGGGGCCAGTTCCTCGACGACCACGTTCACGGCGGGCGGTGCCGGCACGGCCGCGCTCTTCGCCGCGCCGGGCGCCTCGAGGCTCTCGGTGCCGGCGCGCGACGTCACCTGGTACTCGCCGGTCGTGAATTCGTCCACCTTCGTGGCGAAGCGGGCCGGTAAGCGCAGGCCGCCGGCGGCCTGCGCGTAGTCGGCAAACGTGGTCGTGAGCCGCACGTCGCCAAGGTTGATGTGCGTGCCCGCGGACTCGATGCGCACGGGCCGCGCATCCGCGCCGACCACGAGTGTGATGGGACCAGCGTCGGTCGTCACGTCGAGGGCACGCTCGGTGCCGTTCACGCGCACGGGCGAGAGTCGTGCGCCTTCGAGCAGCGCCAGCTCCACGAGTACCAGGGGATGGTGCAGCCGCTCGGCGCGGCGGTCGGCGGCCACGGTCGCCGAGGTGCGTGCGGGCGTGCCGTTCGCGCCCACGTTGTAGGCCATGTCGCCATCGAGCCCCTGCACCTGGGTTTGCGCCTGGGGGCCCTGGAAGTAGGCGAAGTTGGGCGTGCGCGAAAGCGTGGTGCGCATGCGCACGGCGTCGAGGTCGATCGCGCGTTGGTACGCGGACACGGTGAAGGTCTGGTCAGCGAGCCCCGGCCGTAGATCCTGCCCCAGGTTCCACTGCCGGCCCGTGCCCTCGAGCACCACGACGCCAGCGGCCCGCACGCGGTCCACGCCGCCGAGCGCTTCGGCCGCATCGTGCACGAGCTGTTGTTCGGGCGCGAGCCGGGTGCAGGCGGCCGCGAGGATGAGCAAGCTGATGGTCAGGCCGAGACGACGAGTGCGCTGTGACATGGACGGACCCTCCTGGTGCGACAGTGAGGATACCTCCGGCTGGCCCGCTGTGGACGGCTTCTCGTGCGTCAGCGGGAACAGTCAGTCGGGGCGGAGCGTGTGCAGCGGACCCAGCCGCCACAGCTCGGGCCACGCCTTGCTGATGCCCGCCACCACCGCGATCACGCCGATGCCACCGCCCACCACCGACGCCACTGGGCCGAAGAGCGCGGCCGTGGCGCCGCTCTCGAACGCGCCGAACTCGTTCGAGAAGCCCACGAACACCGACTTGATGGCCGACACCCGGCCCCGCAGCTCGTCGGGCGTGATCACCTGTTCCAGCGTGAGGCGAATGACGACGCTGATGGAATCGAACACGCCCGTCGCGAAGAGACACGCGAGCGACAGCCCCATGTGGCGCGACAGGCCGAGGCCCACCGTGGCCACGCCGTAGCCGGCCACGGCCGTGAGCAGCACGCGCCCGGGATGCCGCCACGGCGCCAGCCGCGTTTGCAGCAGCGCCGTCAGCGTTGCGCCTACGGCCGGAGCCGCGCGCAGCCAGCCGAGACCCACGGGACCCACGTGCAGCACGTCCTTGGCGAAGATCGGCAGCAGCGCGGTGGCGCCGCCAAGCAGCACCGCAAAGAGATCCAACGTGATGGCCGCGAGGTAGACCGGCGAGCCGCGCACGAAGCGGAAGCCGTCGAACACGCCCTGCCATCCGGCCCGCTGCGCCGAAGGCAGCGGGGGCACCTCGGGCAGGCGCAGCAGTTGCGACACGAAGAGCAACTGGCCTGCGGCCGACACGGCGAGTGCCGCCGTCGCCGTGCCGGTCATGCCGATGAGCACTCCAGCCAGCGCGGGGCCGGTCACCGCCGCGAGTTGGAAGCTCGAGGCCACCCAGGCATTCGCGTTGGCGAACTCGCCCGGGGTCAACAGGCGGGGCAGGATCGTGGCGGCGGCCGGCATGGCAAACGCCCGCGCAGCGCCAGTCAGCGCGAGCAGCGCGTAGAGCATCGACACCCCGGCGCCCTGCGCCGTGGCCACCGCCAGACCAAGCGTGGCGGCGCCGATGCCGGCGTGCGCCACGGCAGCCACCCGCCGGCGCGGCAACCGGTCGGCGGCAGTGCCCGTGAGCGGCATCAGCAGGAAGACCGGCAGGACCTCCACCGCGCCCATGAGGCCGAGCGCCCAGGCGCTCGACGTGCGCTCGTAGAGGTGCCAGCCCACCGATACCGACAGCATCTGCAAGCCGAGCACGGCGCCGAACCGCCCGAGCGCGAACCGCCGCACGATGGGGTTGCGCAGCGCGGCGTAGGCGTCGGGGCCGGGAGCACTCATGCAGACAGGCGTCTATCTTAGCGGCCTGAAATGGCCGCCGTTGACTCCAGCGTCAGAGGGCTGGATACTGCCCCCACGTTCGTTCGACCGGCTGGAAGCGCACGCTGTCACGCCGTCACTCTGTCCCGGTACGCCACGCAGGCTGGAGCCATCTGATGCGCGTGTTCGTTACTATCGCCGGCCTGTTGGCCGTTATCGCCGTCGCGCTTCGCGCTCAGAGTGTTCCGCAGGACACTGGCGCCGCGGGCGCGTGGCAAAAAATTCAGAAGGCGCGCACCACCGCGAGCGTGATGCACACCACCGCGCATCCGGATGACGAACACGGCGGGGTGATCACGCGGCTCAGTCGCAAGGACGGCGCGCGCCTGGCGCTCCTCACGCTCAACCGCGGCGAGTCGGGCGACAACGCCATCGGCTCGCAGCTCTTCGACGGGCTCGGCCTGATCCGCACCGAAGAACTGCGCGTGGCCGACCGCTACTACGGCGTCGACGAGCAGTACTTCACGACGGCGGTCGACTACGGCTTCTCGAAGCGGCTCGAAGAGGCGTTCGAGAAGTGGGGCAAGGAAGCCGTGCTGCGTGACGTGGTGCGGGTGATCCGCATGAGCCGTCCGTTCGTGCTGCTCTCGCGCTTCCAGGGCAACGAGCGAGACGGCCACGGCAATCACCAGACGGCGGGCCTGATCACGCAGCTCGCGTTCCAGATGGCGGGGGATCCCACGGCGTTTCCCGAGCAGATCGAAGAAGGCCTGCGCCCGTGGCAGCCGTTCAAGGTCTACATCGGCGGCGTGCGCGAGAACGAGAACTGGACGGTGCGCATCGACAGCGGCGAATACAGTCCGGCCCTCGGCGATTCCTACGACAACGTGGCCCGCTACGGCCTGAGCTTCCAGCGCTCGCAAACCGGCGGCCGCTTCACGGCCGGCGCTGGACCCAACTACGGCTACTACACGCGCGTGGGCTCGCGCATCGGCGGCGCGGCGAAAGAGACCTCGATCTTCGACGGCATCCACACCGCGTATTCGGGTCTCTACACGGTGCTCGGCCGCAAGGCGCCCGAGGGCGTGGTGGATCAACTCGCGCGCGTCGACGGCGCGCTCGGTCGCGCGGCCACGGACTTCCGCAGGACCGACCCGGCGGCCGCGGCCAGCGGACTCGCGGGCGCGCTCAACCTGATTCGCGACGCCATGACCAAGAGCGCGGGCGAAGAGGAGGCACTCTTCGTGCTGCGCATCAAGGAGCAGCAGATTCAGGACGCGCTCAACGCGTGCCTGGGACTCGAGCTCGTGGCCATGGCGCAGCCCGCGGGGCAGGCCGAGCCCACGGGGCAATTCGCCGCCTTTGCGCCGCCGCCCACGATGGCGGCGCCCGTGCCTGGCCAGAGCTTCGACGTGCGCGTGCGACTCGCCAATCGCGGCACTGCCGCCATCGCGCCCACGGGCGTGACGATCGAGGCCGCCACCGGGTGGCAAGCCATGCCCGCCGCCAGTGGCCCGGTGCCAGCGTCGCTCGCGGGCCACCAAGTGATCACGCAGCGCTTCGGCGTGACGGTGGCCGTCACCGCGCCGATCAGCACGAAGCCCTACTTCAGCCGGAGCGGCCTGCACGAGAGCCGCTACACGCTAGCCGACCCCGCGTCGTTTGGCCGCGCGGCCTCGGCGGCGCCGCTCGTGGCCGTGGCCCGCTACACGATTGACGGCGTGCCCGTGACCTTGCGCGAGGTGGTGAAGCGACGCGAGGCCAAGCTGCCCTACGGCGACGTGCTGCGCGAGGTGCGCAGCGTGCCGCGCCTGGGCGTCACCGTGTCGCCGTTTGCTGCGGTGGTGCCGCTCGCCAGCGCCACCAAGCGCGTCGACCTGCAAGTGGATGTGATGCACAACGCCGAGACCGCGAGCACTGGAGCCGTCACGCTCACCGTGCCGTCGGGGTGGAAGGTCGAGCCGCCCCAGCAGCCGTTCACCTTCGGCCGCGCCGGCGAACGCGCCAGCTACCGCTTCACCGTGCAGCCCACCACCATCGACGCGAAGCCTTACGCCGTGGAGGCCGTGGCCACGAGCGGCGGCCAGCGCTATCGCGAGGGCTACGAGCTCATCGACCAGCGGGATCTGGAGCTGCGCTACCTGTATCGGCCCTCCACCGTGGAGGTGCGCGGCATCGACGTGACGGTGCTGCCGAACCTGAAGGTGGGCTATGTGATGGGCGTGGGCGACCAGGTGCCGCTCGGGCTGCAGCAGCTCGGTGCGCAGGTCACGCTGCTCGGCGAACGCGAGCTGGCGTCGAGCGACCTGGCGCAGTACGACGCGATCATGACCGGCACGCGCGCCTACGCCGTGCGCGAGGATCTGAAAACCTACAACACCCGGCTGCTCGACTCCGTGAAGGCCGGCGTCAACATGATCGTGCTCTACAACACGGCCGAGCTCATTCCGGCGCGGTTCGCGCCCTTCCCGGCCGAGAATCCACGCAACTCCGAAGAGGTGTCGGAAGAAGATTCACCCGTGGAGATTCTGGCGCCCACCCAGCAGGCGTTCCGCTGGCCCAACGCCATCACGAAGGCGGATTTCGCTGGCTGGATGGAGCAGCGCGGCTCGAAGTTCTTCAGCACGTGGGACGCGGCCTACACCCCGATGATCGCCACCTTCGACCAGGGCCAGGCGCCGCAGCGCGGTGGCTGGCTCACGGCCACCCACGGCAAGGGCACCTACACCTACTTCGCCTACGCGCTGCACCGGCAGTTGCCCTACGGTGTGCCCGGCGCCTACCGGATCACGGCGAACCTGCTGGCCCTCGGCAAACGTCCACCGGTGGGGCGCTGATGTCGCGCCCACGCCACGCTGCCCGTGCACTCACGATCGGCGCGCTCTGTCTCTCGCTTGCGGCCTGCATGCGGGGCTGCTCCGGCGAAACCGAACTCGCGTTCTGCGACGCCGTGAGCCGTAACGACGCCGCCGCGGCGAAGACGATCTTCGACGCCGGCCAGATCAACATGCTGGCGCGCGACGCGTCGGCCCGCTGCCAGCCGGGGCTGGAGCTGTTGCAGGCGGCGCGGCCGCAGTCGCCGGCGTTCACCGAGATGGCGGTGGCCTTCGCCAAGCGCGAGGGCATCGCCAACACCTGCTGGACCAGCTCCAAGGGCTCAGGTGGCGCCGGCTGCGCGATCGAGGTCGTGGCCCAGAACGCCAATGCCACCGTGATGCGCGCGCTGGTCGACGCGGGCGTGGACGTCACGAATCAGAAGGCGCGCGCTGCGCTCGGCGACGCCGCCAATCAGGGCTCGCTCGAGATCGTGCAGATGCTGGTGGAGAAGGGCGCCAATCCCGGTTCGGCTATCAACGCCGCGGTGTCGCGCCGGGCGACGGTCATCGTCGAGTATCTCGAGAGCAAAGGCGCCGTCGAGGGCGTCGCGCCGCTGCTCGTCGCCGCGCGCCGCGGTGACCTGAAGACCGTCGACGCCGCGATTGTCGCGCGGGCCGATCTCGAGGTGACCGACAGCCAAGGCCGCACGCCGCTGATTCGCGCGGCGCTCTATGGCCACGCGCCAGTGGTGACGCGGCTGGCGAAAGCGGGCGCCAAGCTCGACGCCGTGACGACCGACGACAAACATTCCGCTGTGCTCATCGCCGCCAACGAGGGCCACGTGGCGGTGATTCAGGCGCTGGCCGCCGCCAAGGCCGACTTGAACATCCGCGCGGGGGCCGACTCGCCCACGCCGCTCCTGGCCGCGGTCATCAACGGCAAGGTCGAGTCGGTGCGCGCGCTGCTCGCGGCTGGCGCCGATCCCAACGTGTGGACGGAGAGCGACACCACGGCCATCCGCCGTGCGGCCGTGCAGGGCAACTTGGCGATGGTGAAGGCGCTGCTCGCCGCCGGCGCGCGCGTGAACGACCGGCACGGCGCCGGGTGGCAGCCGCCGATCCTGGGGGTGATCGAGACCTGCGGCAACGCGCCAGAAGGCAACGGCGAGAACGACTACTACCGCGTGACGCTCATGAAGGCGCTCGTGCGGGCCGGGGCCGACGGCACGGCGAAGAACGCGGCAGGAGAAACGCCCGTGCAGGTCGTGAGCCGGCGGCTCGCGGAAGCGGACCAGCCGTTCTACCGCGCGTGCTTCCAAGCGAAGCTCGACTACCTGCGCACGATCGGTTGAGTTTTCGGCCCGATACGCCTGCCGCATGTCTGCCGCGTTTCTGGCTTGACCTCGGTCTGCCACGCGAGCAGACTCCACTGCCTAACCCCGTCGCCGCCCGCCCGCGCTGCGGGTGGCCGCCCCTGGGCTCTCGCGCACACTGTTGTTGCACATGCCGGCGTCGGCTGGGAGGGTCAGATCATGGGATACCGCGCGCTGTTCGTCGTCTCGGTGATCGCGTTCGTGCCGCTGCGCCACACCGTTGCCGCGCAGACCGCTCCGGTCAAGGTTCTGGCCAGCGTGGAGGGGCGCTGGGAGCAGATGTTCTGCGATCTCACCGAGGTGTCACGGCCGGCTCCCAATGAACTGATGGTGCGATTCCGCTATCGCAACCTCGGCACGAAACCCGTGACCTTCCCGTCGCTCGGTAATGTCATCACGCTCACGAACGTGCTCGACACCGACAAGCGCGTGGTCTACGGCGTCATCAAGGACAGCGCCGGAGAGTTCTTGAGCAGTACGACGCTGCTGAGCATCGGATCCCGACCCCTGGCGGCCGGCGGCTCGCAAGTGCACTGGGCAAAGGTGGAGGCTCCTCCTGAGACAACGAAGACCATCGCGGTGCTGGTCCCTGCGTGTATGCCGATGGAAGGCGTGGCGGTTGGCGGCACTCCCGCCGTCACCCCGCTGAGCTCGCCCCCGAAAGCGATTGCGTACCAGGATGGTGAGCAGGATGGGCTCGTCGTCGAAATCGTCGAACTCACCCGCGCACCCGGCGCCGTCGTCAACGCCATCGTTCGGTACCGCAATAACGGCAAGACGGCGTTCACCTTTCCTCATCTGAGCGATCGGATTCGGCAGTTCTATCTGGTCGATCCGAAGAACCGCACGAAGTACACCGTCGCGCTCGACGCCGAGCGTGAGCCGATCGCATCGAGCTCGACCAATTTGCGGGACCAGAGCGGACAAGAAGTGGCGCCGGGCGGTGCGGTCAGCTTCTGGGCGAAACTCGCGGCGCCCCCCGCGGAGGCCACGACCGGTTCGCTCACGGTCTACGGCGCGCCGCCATTCGACAACCTCGCCATCAGCGGGTCGGGCAGCGGGAGCGGCGGAGGAATGGCCGTTGCCGGGGCAGCCGTTGGCCTCGAGGCGGCGCTGAAAGATCTTGGAGCCAAGGTGTCGCTGACCGAGATCCGCGTCGAGCTGTCGGCCGACGTCCTCTTCGACTTCGACAAGGCCGATCTCAAGAAGGCCGCGGAACCTGCCCTGCAGAACGTGGCGACCGTACTCGATGCGAACGCCGGCGCGCAGGTCAGCATCGACGGGCATACTGACGGCAAGGGCACCGACGCGTACAACAACGCGCTCTCGGAGCGGCGAGCGGCGGCCGTGAAGAGCTGGCTCACGGCGCATTCGCAGATGCCGCCCGCGCGCATCGCGACTCGCGGCCTCGGCAAGACCAAGCCTGTCGCCCACGACACCAAACCCGATGGCTCCGACGACCCGGAGGCCCGCGCGAAGAACCGGCGTGTGGAGATTCTCGTGCGTAAGGCGGGGTGACATGCGGGGGACACGACACATGACTCAACGATTTGCGCGACTAACCCTGGTTCTTGCCGTCGGCCTGCTCGTGCTCACGCGCCCCGCGCTGCAGGCGCAGGGCGCCGTGCTCGGCACGTTCCGGTGGCAGTTGCAGCCGTACTGCAACGTGCTCACCGTGAACGTCGTGCAGGTGGGCGCGCAGTATCAC
>JANORI010000003.1:0-11164 GCA_031415235.1 Acidobacteriota bacterium
CCACGTGAAGAATCAGGATCGCGCCATCAGTCCCACGACGAGCACACCGACGACACCCTCAGGCCCAGCATCTCGGTGCAGAACCCACGGGTGAGGCCGCCGACACCGAGAGCAGCCCGACGAGCCCGGTCAGCACGGCCGACCACGCCACGACGCGCGACGTGCCGCTCACCTGCGGGCGGGGCGTTCGGGGCGCCCGAGCGCGTGGTCTTCGACCCCGATGCGCTTCAGCATGAGCCAGCCAAAACCCACGAAGACTGCGACGCCCGACACGAGCGCGCCGACGATGAGGGCCACGCCGGCGATTTCGCCGGCGACCGCAAGGTAGTTCGGATGCGGCATCAGGCGATACGGTCCCCGCACCACGGGCGGTTCACCTGGCGGCACGAGCACACGGAACGACCAGCGAGGACCAAGCGACGAGATCGCCCAGGCCTTGAGCGCCTTGGCCGCGCCGAACACGACGAGTCCAGCCAGCATCAAGGGCGGCGACGAGGGCCCGCGAGCCGCGCCCTCGAGCGCCATCGCGACGAAGCCGAGCGGATAAGCCCACTGCATGAGCCGGTACACGTCGCCGGGCGGCTCCACCGCGCCGCGCGCGCGCAGCACCGACGCGTTGTGGGCCGAGAGCACGGCTTCGCCCGCCATCACCGCCAGGACGGCGGCCACGGTGCCGAGCGCGATCATGGCGGCGATGCTCACGTGTCAGGCCTCACGCGGCCGCGTGGATGTCGGCCGCGTAGCGTACGAGGGCCTCGAACGGCGTCGGCCAGGCGCGCGCCGCCAGCGTGGCCACGCGCAGCGCCGGGTCGAGGCCGACGACAGCGCGCAGACCGCGGTTGAACCGCCACTTCGTGGCAAACGCCGCGCGCCGGCGGGCCGCCAGGGCCGGCACGGCCGCGTCGCTCCTGAGCCGTCCCGCGAGCACCTCGGCAGCCACCGCCGCGACCAGTTCGCCGCCGTGCAGCGCCAGGCGCATTCCGTCACCGGTCATCGGATCGATAAAGCCCGCGGCGTCACCAGCCAGTAACACGCCCGCCTCGCCGGGTATGCGCACGTCCACCGCCATGGGGCCCAGGACGATTGGTGTGGACACCGGTCGCGCCCGCGCAAACCGCGGAGCCAGTACGGCGTCGGCACCGACCGCCGCCAGAATCGAGGCCCAAGGCGCCAGTACGTCGCGGCGGGCCCGCGTGTAGGGCACCACCAGGCAGACGTTCGTCAACCCGTCCACGACCGGCGCGATGCCCAGATAGCTGCCGGCGCGCACGTGCATCTCGCCGAGTCCTGGATCGACGCCCTCGACGTCCTCGGCATACGCGCCGATGGCCCATCGGCGCGGCTGGGCCGGTGCGTGCGCGAGGCCGAACTGCCGCGCTACCACCGACCCGCGGCCATCGGCGCCAATCACGACCCGCGCGGGAAGGTCGCGGTCGCCCCCAGAGGACGTCGCTACGACGCCGCAGGCGCGGCCGTCACGTACGACGACGGCCCTCACCGTCACGCCATCGTCAAACGTCGCACCGGCACGGCACGCCTCGCTCACGAGCCACGCGTCGAGCCGGGCGCGGGTGATCGAGAGTCCAGTGACGCCGTCTGGATAACGTCCGCACACGCTCGCACCGCCCGGACCCGACAGCCGCATGCCGTGCACCGGCTGGCCGAGAGAGCGCAGCGCGCCGAGATCCACGTAGCGGCCGAGCGCATCGAGCGCTCCGGGGTTGAGCGAGTCGCCGCAGAGCTTCGGCCGCGGAAACCTCGCGCGGTCCACCAGACGCACGCGTGCTCCCTGCCGCGCGAGCACGAGCGCGGCAAGCGCGCCGGCCGGGCCGGCGCCCACAATCACGACGTCGTCGGACGGCGTGCTCATCCGGCGTTCCCCAGGACGACGGCGCTGTTCTTCGAGCCGAATCCCAGGCAGTTGCACAAGGCGGCCTCGACCCGCGTGGCCCGCCCCACATTGGGCAGAAAGTCCAGGTCGCAGGCGGGATCGAGGTCAGTGAGATTGATGGTCGGCGGCAGGAAGCCGCGGTCCAGGGCCAGCGCCGTGGCCACGACCCCGGCGGCGCCGCTGGCGCCCTGCGGATGTCCGATCATCGACTTGGTCGAGGAGCCGGCGAGACGATCGGCCAGGGCCCCGAAGGCACGGCGCGTGCAGCGTGCCTCCACGGCGTCGTTCATCTGCGTGGACGTGCCGTGGTAGTTGATATAGCCGATCTCGTCGAGCGCGCGGCCTGACTTCCCCACCGCCGTCTGCATGCAGCGCACGATCTCATCGCCGTCGGGCGCCATCCGCACCCGGTGGTAGGCGTCACAGGTCGAGGCGTAGCCCTCAACCGTGGCGTAGATGTGCGCACCGCGCGCCTTGGCCCGATCCTCGCGCTCGAGCACGACCATCCATGCCCCCTCGCCGAGCACGAATCCGTCGCGGCCCTTGTCGAACGGGCGCGATGCCTGCTCGGGGCGATCGTTGTAGTGCGTGGACACGGCCCGCATCCGGCTGAAGCCGAAGATCATCCCCGGCAGTACGCAGCCGTCGGTGCCCCCTGACAGCAGCACGTCGGCATCGCCGGCGCGCAGCAGCGCGAGCGCGTAGCCGAGGGCATCGGTGGATGAGGTGCAGCCGGTCGAGAGCACATGGCTGATGCCGCGCAGGCCGAGCGAGATCGAGATCTCGCTCGAGACCATACCGCAGATGCCAATGGCAATCGCATAGGGCGTGACCCCACGGCCGCCGTTGGTGAAGAAGTCGCGGTACTGGCGCTCGCCCACGTCGATGCCGCCGCCGCCGCTGCCGATAATCACGCCGGCGCCCGGCTCACTCACGCGCAGACCGGCGTCGTGCCACGCCTCGCGACCGGCGAGCACGCCAAACAGCGCCGCTCGCGAGTAGCGCTTCGGGTCGGCGCGCGACTCCCAGCCCTGGTCGTCTTCGCCGTCGAGCCGCCGCACCGACGACATGTCGACCGGCGGTACCGGCGCGGCCACCTGACAGGGATAGGTCGAGACATCGAACTCGGTGATGGCGCGTGTCCCGCTCACCCCGCGCGACACGTGGTCCCAGTACCGCTCGGCGCCGACGCCGTAGGCCGACACGGCGCCAAGACCGGAGATGACGATGCGAGGTGTGCTCACGGGAACCATGGGCCACGGACGTCCGGGCGGAATCCCTATAATACGTGCGGCGTGCCGCTGCCGCTCCAAGGACCCTCATCACGATGACCGCCAGCCGCGCTCCCGCCGTCGCGATGCAGGTCTGCGCCTGGCTCGGCGGCGCTCTCTTCGTCGCCGCGTTGGGTGTCTATGTCCGCTTCTTTCTGGCCCTCGCGGCGCCCGGGTACAGCAGCCTGCCGCTGGGCGCGGCGATCGCGTGGAACCTGGCGCTCTTCACGGTCTTTGCCGCGCACCATAGCCTGCTGGCCCGCACGGGCGCCAAGGCGTGGCTGGCGCGCGTGGTGCCAGCCGCGCTCGCGCGCACGGTCTATGTGTGGGTGGCCTCGACCCTCCTCATCGGCGTGTGTCTCTTGTGGCAACGCGTGCCGGGACTGATCTATCAGCTGCCAGCGGCGGCCACGTGGGTGGGTTGGGCCGCCCAGGCGATGGGGGTGATCTTCACCGTGGGCGGCGCGCGCGTGCTCGACGCGCTCGACCTGGCGGGGATCCGGCAGACTCTCGCCTCGGCATCAACGTCGGCAAGCGCGATTCGGGTGGTGTGGCCCTTCACGGTCGTGCGCCACCCAATCTACCTGGGCTGGGCGCTCATCGTGTTCGGCGCCCCGACGATGACCCTCGACCGCTTGGTATGGGCGATCGTGAGCACGTCCTACCTGATCATCGCCATACCTTGGGAGGAGCGTAGCCTTTCCGCTGCCGTGGGGCCGGCGTACCTGGCGTATCAGCGGCAGGTGCGGTGGCGGATGGTGCCGGGGGTGTACTGACCGGCTCGTCGTCCTCGTCGTCCTCGTCGTCCATCTTGGGCAGGCCCACGAGGTCGTCCACGAACACCAGGGAGTGCATCGAGGGAATCTCGAAGCGCTTCCCGCACGTCTTACAGGTGAGTTCGTCGTCCACGCGGATCAGGTGATTCCGCAGTTTGGCGAACTTGGCCCGATCCGTTTCGTCGGCGTTGCCAGGAGGACGGTCCTTACGCGTGCGCCGCACCCAGCGCATCTGGTAGTCGCCCGTCCGCTTGCACCGGGGGCAGGTGTAGCGGCCGCTGCGCTGCTCGGGTTTCTCGTTGAAGAACGCGCGCTCGTCCAAAGCCATGGGTAGATGTTATCGCTGAACGTCTCGCCCGCGTATGATCCACTCAGGTGCCGCCGCCGCTCGGCCGACCAACCCATGGCTGACCCACAGACTCCTCAGACGCCTCCGTCCCTGCCCTCGTCGCTGCCCTCGTCGCTGCCCGTACTACCGCTCAGACGCACCGTGGCCTTCCCGCTTACGCTGCAGCCGCTCGCCGTGAACCGGCCGGCGTCGGTCGAGTCGGTGAACGCGGCGCTCACCACCGACCGGATGCTGCTGCTCGTGCTGCAGAAGTCCGACTCGGAGGAACCGGATCCCGAGCAGCTCGAGTCGGTGGGCACGATCTGCATCGTGAGACAGATGGCGCGTGCCGATCACGGCCTGAACATCATCTTCGAGGGCGTCGCGCGCGTCCGCGTCCTCACGGTGAGCAAGAACGGCACGACGATCCGCGCCGTCGTCGAACCCATGCCCGAGCGGCTCGAGACGGGCGTCGAGACCGAGGCCTACGAACGTCGCATCCGCGAGCTGGCCGAACGGGCCGTCACGCTCGCGGCGGGCGCGTCGGCCGAAGTGCGCCAGCTGGTGCTCGGCATCGAAGACCCCCTGCGCCTGTCATATCTGCTCGGGTCGATGCTCGACGCGTCGGCGGCCGAAAAACAAGCGATTCTGGCGTCCGACCCGCTGCTCGAGAAGCTCGAACTCGTCCACGCGCTGCTCTCGCGCGAAGTGTCGGTGCTCGAACTCAAGGGCAAGATCGAATCACAGGCGCAAGCCGAGATGTCGGAGTCGCAGCGCCAGTACTACCTGCGTCAACAGCTCAAGGCCATTCAGGAACAGCTCGGCGAGGGCGAAGCCACTGAAGTGACCGAACTGCGTGAGAAGGTCGCCGCGGCCAACCTGCCGGACGGCGTGCGCACCACGGTGAATCGCGAAATCGAACGGCTCGGACGCATGAGCGGCGGCGGGAGCGGCGAAGCGCAGATGATCCGCACCTACCTCGATTGGGTGCTCGAAGTGCCGTGGTCGAAGACCACAGAGGATCGCATCGACCCGGTGGCCGCCCGGGCCGTGCTCGACGAGGACCACTACGACCTCGACAAGGTGAAGGAACGCATTGTCGAGTACCTGGCCGTACGCAAGCTGAAGGGCGATCTCAAGGGACCGATTCTCTGTTTCGTCGGCCCGCCGGGCGTGGGCAAGACCTCGCTCGGCCAGTCGATCGCGAAAGCGATGCAGCGAAAGTTCGTGCGCATCTCCCTCGGCGGCGTGCGCGACGAGGCGGAGATCCGCGGACACCGACGCACCTACATCGGCGCCATGCCAGGACGCATCGTGCAGGCGCTGAAGCAGGCCGGCTCGATGAACCCGGTGTTCATGCTCGACGAACTCGATAAACTGGCCGTGGGCTATCAGGGCGACCCGGCCGCGGCGCTGCTCGAGGTGCTCGACCCGGCGCAGAACCACTCGTTTCGCGATCACTACCTCGAAGTGCCTCTGGACCTGTCGAAGGTGCTCTTCATCGCCACCGCGAATCAACTCGGCCCGGTGCACCCGGCCCTCCTCGACCGCATGGAGATCATCCCCCTCTCGGGCTACACCGAAGAAGACAAGGTCCATATCGCGCGGAAGTACCTGATCCCGCGTCAGCTCTCGGAGCATGGTCTGGCCTCCGATGCCGTGGCCATCGACGATGGTGGGCTCCGCACGGTGATCAGCGCATACACCCGCGAGGCCGGCGTGCGCAGCCTCGAGCGGCTCGTCGGCACGATCGCCCGGAAAGTGGCGGCCAAGGTGGTCACGACCGGCGAGGGTGCGGCCGCGGCGCCCACCGCCGTGAGCGCCGGCGACATCGACGACTACCTCGGCCCCGCGCGGTTCAAGCGCGAGGTCGCCTTCCGCACGTCCACGCCCGGCGTCGCGACCGGCCTGGCCTGGACCGAGGCCGGCGGCGACGTCCTGTTCATCGAGGCGTCGATGCTCCCTGGAGGGACGGGCCAGATCATCCTCACGGGGCAACTCGGGTCGGTCATGCAGGAGTCGGCGCGCGCGGCCGTGAGCCACATCAGGTCGCAGGCGCAGGCGCTCGGCATCGACCCCACCTTCCTGCAGCACCGCGACCTGCACGTGCACGTGCCGGCGGGCGCCATTCCCAAGGACGGTCCGTCGGCCGGCGTGACGATGGCCACGGCGATCCTCTCGGCGGTCACGGGCCGGATGGTGCGCGAAGACGTGGCCATGACGGGCGAAATCACCCTGAGCGGCCTGGTCTTGCCGGTGGGCGGCATCCGCGAAAAGGCGCTCGCGGCGCGCCGCATGGGCCTGCGCACGGTGATTCTGCCGGCGCTCAACGAAGCGGATCTCGTCGACATCCCCGCGGAGCTGCGCCGCGACATGCGCTTCGTGTTCGCCAAGACGCTCGAAGACGTACTGGCCGTGGCGCTCACTCCGGCGGCGGCGCCAGCGGCCGCGGCGGTGGCCGCCCACGGCCCCCAGGACGTAGACGCATAGTGCGTCCGCTCGTCTACTACATCTCGGGCCACGGCTTCGGCCACGCCTCGCGATCGATCGAGGTCGTGAACGCGCTGCTGGCGGCACAGCCGGAGCGGCCGGTGCACATCCGCACGTCGGCGCCGCGCTGGCTGTTCGATCTCACCGTGCGCGGGCCGTTCGTCTACGACGTCGTGGACACCGATCCCGGCGTGGTGCAACACGACAGCCTGAGTCTCGACGCCGATGAGACAGTGCGCCGGGCGTCTGCCTATGCGCGCGACCTGCCCGCGCTGGCCGCAGGCGAGGCGAGCGTGCTGCGCGCGCTCGATGCCGCATTCGTCGTGGCCGACATCCCGCCGCTGGCGCTCGAGGCCGCGCGCCTGGCCGCGGTTCCGGCCATGGCCATCGGCAACTTCACGTGGGACTGGATCTTCCGCGACTACGCCGGCGGCGAAGACGCGGCGCACGTGCTCGGCGAGGTCTATCGCCGCGCAGGCCGCGCCTTTCGCCTGCCACTTGCCGGTGGATTCGAGACCATGCCCGAGGTCACCGACCTGCAGTTCATCGCGCGACGAGCCACCCATGAACCGGCCGACACGCGCGCGCGCCTGAGCTTGCCCGCTGGCCGCCTCGCGCTGGTGTCGTTTGGCGGCTACGGCGTGTCGGGCATGGATCTGGACGCGCTCAGCCGCACTACTGGATGGACGCTGCTGGTGAGTGCCAGCGTGCCCTTCGGTCCCGATCGCGCGCCGCTGGCGCAGGTCGCCGCGCGTGGTGCCTTGCATCCGCTCGACGAGCCGGCCATGTATGCCCTGGGGCTGCGCTATGAAGACGTGGTCGCGGCGGTGGACGTCGTCGTGACCAAGCCCGGCTACGGGATCATCAGCGAGTGCCTGGCCAACGACACGGCGCTGCTCTACACCGACCGCGGCCACTTCATCGAGTACGACGTGCTCGTGCGCGAGATGCCGCGCTACGTGCGCTGCGCCTACCTGCCGCAGGCCGAGTTGCTGCGCGGGGATTGGCAGGACGCGCTCGACGCGCTGGTGGCCTCGCCGCCCGCGCCTGAGCGCCCAGCGGTTGACGGCGCCGCCGTAGCGGCGCACTGGATTCTTGGCCAGCTCGGCTCCTGAGCGGGCCACCGCCCGGCCGTCGCGATCGAGTTTACCTTCTCGCGCGCGGTCCAGCCGCCGCCGTCGACCCTCGCGTCTGGTATTGCCTGCCTGCCACAACTAGGGCCTGTCAGGGAATAACTGACCATCTCTGGCCGCCGATGCATCCCGCCGGGCGGCGTTGCTCGTCGCTCACATACGCTTGGTATGCTCACTCCTCTCGCCTGGCCGGGCGGGCGCCTCGACGCCCGGCGGTGGCCACCTATTCCCTGACAGTCCCTTAGAATCCAGCCAGCGGATGACGCTGTCGCCCTGTGACTCGCCTCGGCACCTACGAGATCGTCTCGCCCCTCGGCGCAGGCGGCATGGGCGAGGCCTACCGCGCGAAGGACCACGACCTCGAGCGCGAGGTCGCGATCAAGGTGCTGCAGCGGGGCGAGCCGTTGGTGGAGCTCGGCGAGCAGTCGTCCTAGGTTCGGCCGAACCGGGTGGGGCCGGACTACTCGTCTTTCACGCAGGTGACGAGCGACCACATCGACAGCAGGTTCACCTTCTGAATCGAGATGGGCTTGAGGTCGGCCTGGTGCAGGAACCCGGGCAGGTCGAGATCGGACACGAAGCCGATATGCACCGTGAGCGGCGAGATGGCCGTCTCGATGCGCGACAGCACGGGGTTGTCGCTCTTGAAGTGGTTCAGAATCACGATGCGGCCGCCGGGCTTGCACACGCGACGCATCTCGCGCACGACGGCCACCGGGTCGGGCACCACGCTGATCAGGTAGGGCGCATAGACGATGTCGAACGAGTCGTCGGCAAACGTCAGCTTCGAGGCGTCCATCTCCATCACGCGGCAGTTGCGCAGGCCGTTCTTGACGAAGCGTTCGTGAGCGCGCTCGAGCATGCCGGGGGAGAGGTCGATGCCGGTGATCTGGCAGGTGCGGGGATAGAGCTTGAGGTTGATGCCGGTGCCGACGCCCACTTCGAGCACGGAGCTGCCGGCGCAGATGGCCATCCGCTCGAGCGCCTGCAGGCGGCCGGGATGCAGCGTGGGACCGAACGTCAGGTCGTAGACGCCCGAGATCTTCTCGTAGACGCGCTCCACGAAGGCCGTTTCGACCGGCGTCGACGACAGCGCCCGCGTGGCGGCATCGCCGCCGATGATCTTGTCTGTCGGGCGCTCGGTGAACAAACCCATTCGGGAACCTCCCCCGGGCAAAGTGGGCACTATACCAGATACGTACGTTTACGTCGTTGCGCGCGGCGGCCGCACGCGGGCCGGATCGAGCACGTCCAAGGCCCGTTCGACCAGCCCTGAGGGGGTGGAGATCACGACGCCCGCAGTCATCGGGCGGAGTTCCACGAGCAGCTCCTGGGTAATCCGCGCGCCCTCGGCCACCGCCTGCTCTGGCCCCACGGCTGCACGCATCCGCTCGACCAGCGTCAACGGCACGACGATATCCGGCACCTCGTTCGCCATGAATTCGGCGTTCAGGGCAGAATCGAAGGGCCACACGCCGGCAATCACCGGGATGCGCAGGTGCGCCACCCGGGCCAGGAAGCGCTCGAATGCCGCCACGTCGAAGATCGGCCGGGTGACCACGAACTCGGCGCCGGCCTCGACCTTGTACTCGAAGCGTCGCAGCTCCCGGTCCAGGTCGCGGGCGGCCGGGTTCACCATCACGCCGGCCAGCAGCGCCGCCGGCTCGCCAATCGGCTGCCCGGCCACGTCGAGCCCGTGATTGAGACGGCTCATCACGTGGGTGAGGCCGATCGAGTCGACGTCGAACACCGCCGTGGCATCGGGGTAATCCCCGATCTTGCGCACGTCTCCGGTGATGCCGAGCACGTTGCGCACGCCCATGGCGTGGGCGCCGAGCAGGTCGGACTGGATGCCGAGCAGATTACGGTCGCGGCACGAGTACTGGAGCAGCGGCTCGATGCCGGCATGCTGGCGAATGAGGGCCGCCAGGGCGAGGGCGCCGACGCGCGCGCCGCCGCGGGTCGCGTCCGACACGAGCACGAGGTCCACGCCGTGCGCGGCCGCCAGGCGCGCGGCCGCCACCGCATCCGCCGTGGCATGACCGCGGGGCGGCACGAGCTCCACGCCGGTCACGAAGGTGCCGGCGGCCAGCTTCGCGCCAAGGTCCGACTTGTCGGCGCGCGCCACGGGCGTGCGGGCCAGCGGCGTCTCCACGGTGATCGCCCGAAGGCTGGCCGGCGCTGCGCCGCGCGGCACGTCGGGGGCAAGCTGCTTCACGGCCAGTGCGATCTGGCGGATGTGCTCGGGGGTCGTGCCGCAGCACCCGCCCACGAGGCGCACGCCGCTCGCGATGAACCGCCGCGCGTAGGACGCCATGTACTCTGGCGAGCACAGATAGATGTTGCGGCCCTCGATGTCGCGCGGCTTGCCGGCGTTGGGCTGAGCCGAGAGCGGCACGTCGCACACCGCCGCCAGGCGCTCCACCGTCTCGAGCATCGGCGCCGGCCCGACGCTGCAGTTCACGCCCACCACGCTGGCACCGCGCGCCACGAGCGCGGGGCCGAACTGCTCGGGCGGCGTGCCGTCGAGGCTGTTACCGTCGTCTTCGGTGGTCACGAGCGCCACGATCGGCAGCGCGCACACCGAGCGCACGGCATCCACCGCCGCGGCGGCTTCGTTCCAGTCGCGGAAGGTCTCGAGCATCAGCAGATCGACGCCGCCCTCGACCAGCGCGGTGGCCTGTTCGCGGAAATACTCCCGCGCCTCGTCGACCCCGGTCTTGCCCCATGGCTCGATGCGCACGCCGAGCGGTCCGATCGCGCCGGCCACATAGGCGGTGTCGCCCGCCGCCTCACGCGCCAGGCGCGCGCCCGCCAGGTTGATGGCATGCACCTGATCGCCCAGCCCGAAGCTGCGCAGCTTCAGGCGCGAGGCGCCAAACGTGTTGGTCTCGATCACATCAGCGCCGGCAGCCAGGTACTCGCGGTGCACGTCGCCGACCAGCGCCGGCTGCGACAGATTGAGGGATTCGAAGCAGCGGTTGATGAAGACGCCCTTGCCGTAGAGCATCGTGCCCATGGCGCCGTCGCACACGAGCACGCGCGAGGCGAGTGCGTCGAGAAAAGGCGGGCGCACGGGGCTCAGCGGTCCGACTGCGGAGCGGTGACGCCTGCCGGCGCCGGCACGAGCAGCTCCGTCTTGTCCCACACGAAGTCGTCTTTGCTGTAGACGGCCAGCTCGTAGTCCTTGCCCATGAAGATGGCCGACACGGGACACGCTTCTTCGCAGTAGCCGCAGAAGATGCAGCGCGTCTTGTGGATCTGGTAGACGGCGG
>JANORI010000004.1:0-7017 GCA_031415235.1 Acidobacteriota bacterium
AAGACCTGGCCCGATGCGAGGTTTCGGCTCCATCAGCTCGTGCGGACGGGCGAGCGTCTGACGCGGACGACCTTCGCGACCGCCCGTGCCGAAGGCGGCACGATCATCATCCACGGTCGTTCCGAAGCGCAGACGCGCGCGGCCATTGTCAGTCCGCTCACGATGATTGCCAGCGACGGCTTCATCGAGAACGGACGCGGGCATCCGCGCACCTCGGGGTCGTATGCGAAGGTCCTCGGCCGGTACGTGCGCGATGAACACGCGCTGACTCTGATGGACGCGCTCGAGCGAATGACACTCATGCCGGCCAGGCGCCTCGAGCGCCGAACGCCCGCGATGTCGACCAAGGGACGCGTGAAAGTCGGGGCCGACGCAGACTTCGCGATCTTCAATTCCCAAACGGTTCTCGATCGAGCGACATACGAGGATGCCTCGATTCCGTCTGCCGGAATTCCGTACGTGATTGTGGGCGGCGAGCTCGTCGTGGATCGAGGGCGTATCACCAACGCGCGCCCAGGCCGAGAAATTCGCGCGCCCGTGAGGTAAACTGGCCCTCCGAATGTCTGATGGCGAGGCTCCCTTCGTGTCTGAATCTCCGGTGTACGTGCCCCCGTTCGTGCGTGCGTCTTGCGACCTCGGCGTGCCGATGAGAACCGCGCGAGCGGCCGATGACGAACTCGACGACGCGCCTGATCTCGACGCTGACGGCGAGACCGACGCGGGCGCGGGTGACGACGATGCCGAGGTTCCGGCCGCGCGTGTGCGCGAAGGCCTGCCGTCGTCATATCGCATGCGACACGAGCCGCACTACGTCGATGCGCTGGTGGGGCGCACTTTGCCCGTGGCCGGGAGCACGGCCACCGTCGAGCCCGCGCCCGTGACGGCGGAGCCGCCGATGCACGCACCGGCCCTCGATCAAGTGGACACGGTGCCGTTGGCCTCGCTCGCCGTGGCTACCACGGCGCTCGCCGACGCGTTCGAGGCGATCCGCTCGGCGCTGCGTGACCTGCCGACCCGCGGGCGCCCGTTGCGCGACCGGGTCGCTATCGAACTGGCTCTGGCCGAGGCCACGCGCGGCCGGTGGCTCGTCGACGCGGCGGTGGTCATGCAGGCCGACCCGATGCCGGCGCTCGACGAAGTGGATTTGACGCGTGTGCTGCGCATCGTCATCGAGGCGCTCGGTCCGGAAAGCCGCTTGAGCGGCGGCGCCGCCGTCCTGGCCGTGCCAGAGGGCGTGAACCCAGTGTTCGGCGACGAGCGCCTGCTGACCACCGCCGTCGGCGCCGCGGTGGCCGCCATGCGGGCGGTCATCGAAGACCGGGGTGATGCGCGGAAGATGACCGTCGCGTTGGCGCCACGTCGCGCCGCCGCTACCCGCACGATCGAGATCGCCCAGACGGCCGTGCGCGTGCCGCCCTCGGCCATGGCGCGATTCTTCGATGCCGGCTGGAGCCAGCACCCGGCCGGTGCGCAGGGCGCGCTGATGCTGGCCGCAGCGCACCGCATTGCGGTGGCGCATGGCGGCAGCCTCGACATCGGCCCGCTCGACGGCGGCGGGTGCTGCCTGATGCTGAGCGTGCCTGCGGCCGACTAGCCGATACGTCTCGCAGCGCCCAGCGGTGGCGTGTCGGCGGTGGCCTGTCGGCTCGACTCACCTGGGGGAATATGGCAGACTCGCGTGAGCCTGCGGCCATGCGATTTCTGCGACCCAGTGACCGTCAGTCGACCTCGATCGCTGGCGTGTCGTCAGAGTCGTGGCACTTCACGGTGGCGGCCAACGACCCTTGTTTCTCCGGCCACTTCGACGACGACCCCGTGCTACCGGGGGTCGCTCATGTCGCCGTCGCCATGGAGGCGTGCACCTTGCTGAATCCCAGTCTGCCGGCGCTCGTCGCGGTGGAAGATCTGCGGTTCATGCGTCCGCTGCTGCCAGGTGACGAGTGCCATGTCGCGATCACGGCAGGGCGCGCGTCCTCGTCACGGCGTTTCGAGATCCTGTGCCAGGGCGACGCCGCGAGTCGCGGCGTCCTGGTGTTTGCGGGCCCGTGGACGGGCCGGTGAGCCGCGAGCCCGTGCCGTTGCGGGAGCTCCTGCCTCACACCGGCACGGCGCGGCTCCTGACGGCGGTGGTGCGCTGCGACGACACCTCGGTGACGGCCATCGGCGAGATCCGGGCCGCGCACCCGCTGGTCCGCGATGGCCAGGCGCCGGCCTTCCTGGCGATCGAACTGGGCGCTCAGGCCGCAGCCGCGATGGAGACGATGACGCGGCGCGCCGAACACCCGTCCGGCCCGGTGCGCGGCCGGCTTGTGAGAGTCCGCGACGCGCGGTTCGTACGTGACACGCTGCCGGTGAACACGCCGCTCGATGTGACGGCGCACGTGGTGGCGATGGCCTCGCCCCTGGCGGTCTACCGGATCAGCGTGCGCCTCGACGGCGTGGAGCGGGTCACCGCCACGCTGAGCACCTACGTCGCCGGACAGCCCGTGGCGTGATGGCCGATCAATTGACCCCGGTCTTCGCCGTCCACGGGCTGACGCGGACCTACGCCCAGGGGCGGGTCCGCGTGCCGGCGCTGGCCGGCGTCGACTTGTCGGTGGCGGCGGGCGAGTTCGTGGTGCTCGCCGGCCCGTCGGGCAGCGGCAAGTCGACCCTGCTGCATCTCATGGCCGGCCTCGATGCGCCTGATGGCGGACAGGTCATGTTCGGCGGCACCGACCTGGCCGCGCTGTCCGAGGACGAGCGCACGGCGATCCGCCGGATCAAGCTTGGCTTCGTGTTCCAGGCGTTCAACCTGGTGCCGGTGCTGACCGCCTACGAGAATGTCGAGTACGGCTTGTGGCTGGGCGGCGCCGCCCGGGCCACCCGGCGGGCGCGTGTGGAGCGCGCGCTCGCGGCCGTGGGCTTGAGCCATCGCTCGGCGCACCGGCCCGACCATCTGTCGGGCGGCGAACGGCAGCGCGTCGCCATCGCCCGGGCCCTGGTCAACGATCCCGTCGTCATCCTGGCCGATGAGCCCACGGCGAGTCTCGACTCGGTCACCGGTCTGCAGATCGTGCAGCTCCTCTTCGATCTGAACCGCTCCCTGGGCACCACGTTCGTGCTGGCGACGCACGACCACGCCGTGATGGCGCGGGCGCCGAGAGTGGTCGCTCTGGCCGACGGCCGGATCGTGTCCGACCGCCGGACCGAGGCGCTGTGATGCTGCCGCTCATTGCCCTCCGCAATCTCGCCCGCAATCGCCGTCGTACCGTGCTGGCCGTACTGGTCGTGGCCGCCGGCAGCGCCGGCCTGCTCGTGACGGCGGGGTTCGTGCGCTATTCGTTCGACGGGCTGAGCGAGGCCATCATCCACGGCGGCCTGGGGCACATCGAGGTGATTCCGACCTCGGACCTGGCCGAGTCGGTGTTGCCCGGCGAGCGGGCCGGCCGTCCACCGGGCATGGACGAGTGGGCCGACGTGCGCGCGGCGATCGAAGCGCAGCCGCAGGTGCGCGCCGCGGGTGCGGTCATCCAGTTTGCCGGCGTGGCAACCCACGACGATCGTACGGCGTCGTTTGTGGGCGCGGGCAACGAGCCCGATCGGATGCGCGTGATGGACATCGAGACGCGCCTCCGGGCAGGCTCGGGCCTGCCCGACGCCCCTCCGGCGCAGGGCGCCGACGCGGCCATCGTCGGGGTCGGCCTGGCGCGCGCGCTCGGCGTGAGTCCGGGCGACACGATGACCGTGATGGTCTCGACCGTGGACGGCTCGCTCAACGCCGTCGACGTCACGGTGACCGGCCTCTTCTCGACGGGCCTCCAGGAGCTGGACGCCCGCATGCTGCAGGTGCACCTGCTGAGCGCACAGCGCGCGCTGGGCACGCCCCACGTCACCTCGCTCGTCGTCGGGCTGACCGACGACGCGCAGACGGGGCGCGTCGAGGCGGCCCTCCAGACCGCGCTCGGCGGACGCAGCCAGCCGCTCACGGTGCTGGGTTGGGAAGTACGCGCGCCGTTCTACCAGCAGGTGCGCGGGCTCTATCTCGGAATCTTCGTGTTCCTCGGCACGATCGTGGCGCTGCTGGTCGTGCTCTCGGCCGCCAACACCCTGCTCATGTCGATGCTCGAGCGTACCCGGGAGTTCGGCACCTTGCTGGCGATCGGCACGACCCGGCGTCAACTGGCGACGCTCATGATGCTCGAGGCGAACTGGCTTGCGCTCGTCGGCGGCGCCGCGGGCTGCGCGACCACCGTGGCTGTGTCGGCGGGGCTCGATCTTCTCGGCATCAAGATGCCGCCGCCGCCAGGAGCCGTCGATCCGGTCGACCTGGCGCTGATGATGCTGCCGGGCGATTTCTTGTGGGCCATGGTCGTCATGGCGGTAATTCTGTCGGTCGCGGCGGTGCCCGCCATCCTTCGACTGGTCAGGCTGCGCATCGTGGATGCCCTTGGTCATGTGTGAGCGCGCCGTCGACCACCCGCACCGTCGTGGGCTCGCCCCATGCTGAAGTTGCTGTTCCTGGCGCTGGCGGCTGCGCTCCAGTGGCGTGTGGCTAGTCCCACCGCGATGCACGACCAGCGGCTACGCGACAGCGACGTCGGGGCGCGCGCGCCCGAGGCCTTCGTGGCGCGCCTGGTGCTGACCAACCGGCGCGACCGCAAACCGCACGAGATCGAGGTGTGGCGCACCGGCACCGCACGGCTGCTGGTCCGGTTTCTCGATGCCAGCGAGCGCGGCCGGTATCTGCTGCGGCGCGGACCGGACATGTGGCTGTTGACGCCGGATGCCAGGCAGCCCGTGAAGTTGAATCTGGCCTACCGGGTCTATAGCGGCGTCAATCTCGATGAAATCCTCGGCGTGCGGCTGCAGCGCGACTATCGCCTCGAGGCCGTCGAGGAAGGACAGACCGACGACGGCCAGCCGCTGACGGCGTTCGAACTGCGCGCGACGGGCGCCGCGATCTTCCCGTCGCTCCGCCACGTGGTGCGCAACCGCGACGCCCGGCCGGTGAGCACCGAGTACCGCCTCAGCAGCGGCAAGGCCGCGAGCGTGATCGAGTACGCCGAGTGGTCGCTGCTGCCGGTGCTGCACGCGCGCCGCTTCGCGGTGCGGGACGAGCTGCGCAAGGGCGCGGTCGCGGATGTCGAGATCGTGAGCCTGCAGGCGCGGCCGGTGCCCGACGACCTCTTTGACCTGGCCGATCCCGCGGGGCGGAGGCGGCTCGAAGCGACAGCCCCCGCCGCGCGCTGAGCGCTGAGGCGGACTACGCGTCCCAGAGCCGACGGAAGCAGAACCACTGGTGCGGGCGCTGCCGGATCGCCCATTCGATCTCCGCGCCGATCTGGGTGACCGCCTCCAGCACATCGCGGTCGCGGTCGTCGCTGCGGCTCACCGTGATGGGCGGACGGACGACGGCGCGCATGCCGAAGTCGTCGTCGAGAAAACTGAAGATCGGCACGAGCGGCACGTCGGCAGCCCGCGCCAGGATCGCCGGTCCCACCGGCAGCGGCATCGGCTGGCCGAACATCGTGACGGTGACGTTGCGGCCGCTGGCACGCGGTCGATCGCCCTGCAGTGCGACGATCTCTCCGGCGCGCAGCGCCTCGACGAGCTCGAGCACCAGACGCGGATCCTCACCGGCGAAGTGCGCCACGTAGTTGTCGCCGGCCTGGCTCAGGATGCGGCGCACGAATGCCTGCGCCCGTGGATCGATCTCGGCCTCGCGCACCACGTGAATGCGCCGGCTCACGCCCGACACCCCTTCGAGCGTCGCGCTCTCCCACGGGCCGATGTGCGCCGTCACCAGCACGGCGCCGCGGTTGGTGTCGCGCACGCCGAGCCAGTGGTCCAGACCGTCCACCCGTGAAGGGCCGCGCGGTGTGCCGGCGAGCCTGGCGTAGCGCTCCGACAGGCAGCGCGCGAATTCCCTCATCGTGGTGTGCGAACGCTGCAGCCGCGCCAGTCCGGTGGCGGGACCGAGCACCGGCTCGAGGTTGGCGGCGATGGCCCGACGGATCCGGCCGAGCACGACGAAGAAGAACGCACTGAACACCAGGATCCCGCCGCGGTGCGTCCAGAGCGGCAGGTGCGACACGCACCAGTGGGGAAACTGGTACCAGAACACGCCGGTGACATGAAAGCGGCCCAACAGGCGTTGCGACAGGCCGACCACGGGCGCGTGCGGCGCAGCGAGGCGGCTTTGCGGGACCATGGTCAGGCCGAACTTCCCGCATCGACCACCAGACACTGCCCGGTGATGGCGGCCGCCCGTTCCGAGAGCAGGAACGACACCGCGTGAGCGACGTCGAGCGGCGAGGTGCCGGCGGGCAGGCACTCGTGGGCGCGCAGCCGCTGTACGTCCTGCGGGCCCACGCCGGCGGTCATGTCGGTGGCCACGAATCCCGGTAGCACGGCATTGATCCGGATGTGCCGGCGGCCCACCTCGCGCGCGAGTGTACGCGACAGTCCGATCAGCGCGGCCTTGGAGGCCGCGTAGGCCGCCTGGCCAGGGGTGCCGGCCACGGCCGCCAGCGACGACATCAGCACGATCGCGCCGCCCCGGCGATGCACCATGGGCCCGAGCACCGCGCGGCAGGTGCGGAAGGCGCCGCCCAGGTTCACGTCGAGTATCCCGTCCCACTCGCGGTCGGCGGTCATCGCGGCCAGCGCGGTGAAGGTCACGCCGGCGTTGCAGACCAGGCCGTCGATTGGGCCGATGGTCGCTTCGACGTGCCGGACCACGGCGTCGGGGGCATCTCGGTCAGCGAGGTCGAGGGCCAGCCCATGGGCCCGCCCGCCGCCGGCCTCTTCCACGAGCCGGGCCGCGGCCGCGTCCGCGCGATAGGTGAACACGACCTGACGACCTTCCGACACGAGCAGCCGCACGATCGCGCCACCGATGCCGCGCGAGCCTCCGGTCACGAGGATGACGGCCCCGGTCATCGTCGTCTCTCGGTGCGGGCCCGCAGCACCGCCGCGGCGATCCGCAGGCTGTCCACCAGGGGACGGAAGTGGCTCGACGCCCGGCCATCCGCC
>JANORI010000005.1:0-1945 GCA_031415235.1 Acidobacteriota bacterium
GCGCGACCGGCTGGTGCGCGAGAAGCAACTCCCGATCGCCGAGGCCGTACGCATCGCCAGCGAGGTGGCCGGCGCGCTCGACTACGCCCATCGCAAGGGCGTGATCCACCGCGACATCAAGCCCGAGAACATCCTGCTGCACGACGGGCGCGCGCTCGTGGCCGACTTCGGCATCGCGCTGGCCGCCACGAGCGCGGACTCGCGGATGACGGAAACCGGCATGAGTCTCGGCACGCCGCACTACATGAGCCCCGAGCAGGCCATGGGCGAGCGCAATCTCGACGCCCGGACGGATGTGTACGCGCTGGGCTGCGTGCTGTACGAACTGCTCACCGGCGAGCCGCCCTTCACCGGCCCCACGGCGCAGTCGATCGTGGCCAAGGTGATGACCGCCGAGCCCGAGGCCGTGTCGACGTATCGCAAGACGGTGCCGGCGCACGTGGAGGACGCGGTGACGATGGCGCTGGCCAAGCTGCCAGCGGATCGGTTCGCCAGCGCGGCGGAGTTTGCCGCGGCGCTCGGCAACGCGGCGTTCGCCAAGCCGAGCGGCGCGCGGCGCGCGGCGTCCGGGGCGTCGGCGAAGGGGGTGTCCCGTGCGGCGTTCGCCGGACTGGCGGCGCTCTCGGCCCTGCTGCTCGTGGCCGCGATGATCGGGTGGCTGCGCCCGGCCGCCGGTCCCGTGCTCACGACGTACGACGTCGGGCTGCCGGATTCCGCCGCGGTCGAGGTCGATGCGTGGGGCGCTCTCAGTGTGTCGCGGGACGGACGGTTCGTCGTCTACGTCGCGCGGCGCGGTGCGGGCAACGAGTTGTGGTACCGAAGCCTCGTCGATTCAGTCAGCCGACCCATTGCAGGAGCCACGGCCGCGGTCCGCCCGAGCGTGTCGCCGGGTGGGGAGCAGGTCGCCTTCCTGACCGAGACCAAGCTGCAGGTCGTGCCGATCGGCGGCGGCGTGGCAACCACACTCTCCGACGCCTCGGCCGCGAGCCTCAAGTGGACTCCTGACGATCGCATCATGCTGATGAACGGAGACGGCACCAGCCTCCAGTGGTTCGATCCCTCGGGACAGCCCCGGAGTGTCCACCCGACGTCCTATTGTTTCTTGCCCGAACCGTTGGGAGACGGCAGCCAACTGCTGTGTGGCGGAGGGGCCACCAAGTCGGCGTACATCATCAGGCCCGGGACGGATTCCGTGATCTCGGTACCGTCGGCCTCCGGCTCCGAATCGGGGATCGAGACCATCAGTGCGGGACTGCGTGGCTCCGATTTCCGGGTCATCGACGGCAAGTATCTGGTCTACATGTCGATCGACGGGGATCTTCGGGCGACGACCATCGATCTCGATCGACGCCAAGCAGGTCGATCGGTCTCGCTGGTGAGTTCCGTTCATCGCAAGTCCTATTCCGGGCAAGGGCAGTTCGACATTTCCGCGACAGGTGCACTCGTCTACGCTCCGGGTGTGAACGCGGGCGTGGGACATCTGGTGCGATACCGCCCGGGCCGCGGGCTCGATACCCTCAACGCGCCGCCGGCGGCGTATCTGCGATTCGCCGCGTCCGGCAACGGCCGCTGGCTGGCGGCTGTGGTCGAAGGGGTGCAATCGCAGGAACTGCACATCATCGACCTCTCGACGGGACGGGCGTCGGTCTTCGTGCGAAGCGTGTTCGTCGGACAGCCCCTGTGGGATCCGGCCTCGAACAGCGTGATGGTGGATCTGGACGGCCGCGTGACAGTGCGAGGGTCACCCAGCAGATCCGCGTCACCGGACACGGTCTTTCGTGGCTTCTTCGAGCCGCTGCGATACGTGTCGGACTCGACCGTATTCGGGGTCGTCGACGGCTCCGCGGTGGTTGGTCTGCTCAACCTCAAGACGGGTTCGCGGCAAATCGATACCCTTGTGCGTGAGGCCGACTTTCCGGACGTGTCGCCCGATGGGCGTTGGATG
>JANORI010000006.1:0-7504 GCA_031415235.1 Acidobacteriota bacterium
CTTCGGCGGTTATCTTCGGCGTCGGTTTCGGGTCGGCGTACCCGCTCTTTCTCGGACACGTGATGCGGCACGTGGCGCCTGAACGGCGCGGCGCGGCGTTTGGCAGCATCATCGCCGCGTTCGACACGGGCATCGGCACAGGCTCGATGACCATTGGCTGGATCGTGCAGCACTACGGGTACCGGCCCGCGTACGCCGCGGCGGCGGCGCTGGCGCTGCTGACCGTTCCGTATTTCCTGGCGGTCGAACCGAGGGTGCTGCCGCCGGGCACGTCCGCACACTCGTAGGCGACGGGCGGGAGAAGAGGATGGCGGGCGCCGCGGTCAGGCCGGCCCGGCCGTGCTGTCGGGCTCGTAGTTGAGCACCGGTCGCAGCCAGCGCTCCATCTCTCGCGTCGGCAGGCCTTTGCGCTTGGCGTAGTCGGCCACCTGGTCGGAGCCCACACGCTGGATGGCGAAGTACCTCGCCTGTGGCGACGAGAAGTACAGGCCACTGACGCTGGCCGCCGGCGTCATCGCGAACGACTCGGTGAGCGCCATGCCGATGGCCTCGGCGCCGAGCAAGTCGAAGAGGCGCCGCTTCTCGGTGTGATCGGGACAGGCGGGGTAGCCAAACGCCGGGCGGATGCCGCGGTAGGTCTCCGCCGCCAGCTCGTCCGGCGTGAGCGTCTCGTCGGCGCCGTAGCCCCAGTCGCGCCGTGCCTGCGCGTGCAGGTACTCGGCAAACGCCTCTGCGAGCCGGTCGGCGAGCGCTTTGGCGATGATGGCCTGGTAGTCGTCGAGGGCCGCCTCGAAGCGCTGAACGACGGCGTCGGCGCCGATGCCCGCGGTGACCGCGAACGCGCCGATGTAGTCGGGCACGCCGCAATCACGAGGTGCCACGAAGTCAGCCAGAGACCGGTTGGGTTTGTCGTCGGCGATCGCTTCCTGCTGGCGCAGCATCGGGAACCGCGTCAGTTCTTGCCGAGGCCCGGGTCCCTGACCCGAAGTCCCCGGCTGGTAGACCACGATGTCGTCGCCGTCGCTCGCCGCCGGCCAGAAGCCGTAGACGCCGCGCGCGATGAACGATCTGTCCGCGACGATCTGCCCCAGCAGCGTTTGCGCGTTGTCGTACAGCTCGCGTGCCGCGGCGCCCTGTGCCGGGTCGTCGAGGATGGCAGGGAAGCGCCCCTTCAGTTCCCACGCGGTGAAGAAGAACGTCCAGTCGATGTAGGGCACGAGCGCCGCGAGCGGCACCTCGACCTGGCGGGCGCCGTGGAACGACGGGGCCGGCGGCGGCGTGCTCACGTCGAACCGCAGGCGATTGGCGAGGGCGCGAGAGTAGGGCAGGGTGGGCCGTTCCTGCCGTTGCGCATGCCTGGTGCGCAGGTCCTGCTGCTCCCGGCGGTTGGCGGCGTCGAAGGTCGCGCGGCCGTCGCTGCCGAGCAGGCTGTTCATCACGTCCACGACGCGGGACGCGTCGGGCACGTAGACCACCGGCTCGCCGTACATCGGCGCGATCTTCACGGCGGTGTGCTGACGGCTGGTCGTGGCCCCGCCGATGAGCAGCGGCACGCGCATCCCGCGCGTCTTCATCTCGCGCGCGACGTAGACCATCTCGTCGAGCGACGGCGTGATGAGGCCGCTCAGCCCGACGATGTCCACCTGCTTCGCCACGGCGGTCTTCAGGATCGTGTCGCACGAGGCCATCACGCCGAGGTCGATGACCTCGTAACCGTTGCAGCCAAGCACCACGCCCACGATGTTCTTGCCGATGTCGTGCACGTCGCCTTTCACGGTGGCCAGCAGCACGGTGCCTTGCTTGCGAGCGGTGCCGGCCTCTTTCTCGGCGTCCATGAACGGTTCGAGATAGGCCACGGCGCGCTTCATGGCGCGCGCGCTCTTCACCACCTGCGGCAGGAACATCTTGCCGGCGCCGAAGAGGTCTCCCACGACCTTCATGCCGTCCATGAGGGGGCCTTCAATGACGAGCAGCGGGCGGCCGAGCGCGGCGCGGGCCTCCTCGGTGTCCTGTTCGATGAAGTCCACGACGCCGTGGACGAGCGCGTGCGCGAGCCGCTGTGCCACGGGAGCCTCGCGCCACGAGAGGTCGAGTTCGCGCTTGGAGCCGGCACCCCGAACCTGCTCGGCATACGCCACCATGCGCTCGGTGGCGTCGGGCCGGCGGTTGAAGATGATGTCCTCGACGTGTGTGAGCAGCGCCGGCGGGATGTCCGCGTAGACCACCAGCTGGCCGGCGTTCACGATGCCCATGTCGAGCCCGGCTTCGATCGCATGGAAGAGGAACGCCGAGTGAATGGCCTCGCGCACCAGGTCGTTGCCGCGGAACGAGAACGACAGGTTGCTGATGCCGCCGCTGATCCGCACGCCGGGGCAGGCCGCCTTGATCCGACGCGTGGCCTCGATGAAGTTCACGGCGTAGTCGTTGTGTTCCTCGAGGCCGGTCGCAATCGCCAGCACGTTGGGGTCGAAGATGATGTCGAGCGGGTCGACGCCCGCTTGCTCGGTGAGCAGGCGGTAGGCGCGTTGGCAGATGGCGACCTTGCGCGCGATGGTATCGGCTTGGCCCTGCTCGTCGAAGGCCATCACGATCATGGCCGCGCCGTAGCGTCGCACCGTACGCGCCTTGTGCAGGAAGTCGGCTTCGCCCTCCTTCAGGCTGATGGAGTTCACAACCGCCTTGCCCTGCACGCACTTGAGGCCGGCCTCGATCACCGACCACTTCGAGCTGTCGATCATGATCGGCAGGCGGGCGATCTCGGGCTCGGTCGCGATGTAGTTCAGGAAGTGCGTCATGCTCGCTTCCGAATCGAGCATGCCCTCGTCCATGTTCACGTCGAGGATGTTGGCGCCGCCGCGCACCTGTTCGAGGGCCACGTCGGCAGTGGCCGCCCAGTCGTTCGACTGCACCAGGCGCGCGAACTTGCGCGACCCGGTCACGTTGGTGCGTTCGCCCACCATCTGGAAGTTGCTCTCGGGCCGCAGCACGAGCGTCTCGAGGCCGCTGTAGCGCGAGTAGGTGGCGTGCGCGGTGGTCTCGGGCGTGGGAGGCACGCGTGGCGGCAGGCCCGCGACGGCCTTGGCAATGGCCGCAATGTGCGCCGGCGTCGTGCCGCAGCATCCGCCGACGATGTTCAGGAAGCCCGCGCGGGCGAATTCGGCCAGGAGTGCGCCCGTCTCGTCGGCCTGCTCGTCGTACTCACCGAAGGCATTGGGCAGCCCCGCATTCGGGTAGCAGCTGACATAGCTCGTGGCGAGGCGCGAGAGCTCGGCCATGTAGGGGCGCATCTCGCGCGCGCCGAGCGCGCAGTTGATGCCCACGCTGAAGGGCCGCACGTGTTCGATGGACGTGTAGAAGGCGTCGAGCGTTTGGCCCGAGAGCGTGCGGCCGCTGCGGTCGGTGATCGTGACCGAGATCATGAGCGGCACACGCGCCCTCCGCGCCTCGAACTCCTCCTCGATGGCGACCAGCGCGGCCTTGGCGGTGAGCGTATCGAAGATCGTCTCCACGAGCAGCAGGTGCACGCCGCCGTCGAGCAGGCCGCGTACCTGATCGCGGTAGGCCAGGCGCACCTCATCGAAGCTGGCTGAGCGGAACGCCGGGTCGTCAACCTTGGGCGACAACGACAGGGCCTTGTTGGTGGGGCCGAGCGCGCCGGCGACAAACCGTGGACGGTCCGGCGTCCGCGCGGTCCATTCTGCCGCGACCCGAGTGGCCAGCCGCGCCGACTCGAGGTTCAGCTCGTAGGCCAGCGCCTCGAGCCCGTAGTCGGCCTGGGCAATGGCCGTGCTCGAGAACGTGTTGGTCTCGATGAGGTCCGAGCCGGCGGCCAGATACTCCGCGTGAATCTCGGCGAGCACGTCGGGCCGCGTGAGCACGAGCAGGTCGTTGTTGCCCTTCAGATCGCGCTCATGGGTCGCGAAGCGGGCGCCGCGAAAGTCGGCATCTTCCAGGTGACGCCGTTGGATCATCGTGCCCATGGCACCGTCGAGCACGAGGATGCGGCCGGCGAGCTGGGCGTGGAGAGCGTGGTCGGTCATGGCGGATCCTGACGGTCGGTACGGCGCGCGCGCCGTGGGCGCGGCGGCAAAAGGGAGTTAGAAGAAGAGGGCAGTGGCTTCGCGGCGCTGGCCACGAGCACCACGAACGGGTCGCCGGCGCCGCGGGCGCCGACGTGGACGCGCGGCGTCTCGAGTCCGGCGGCGGTCAGCCACGACGTGAGGGCGTCGTCGGCAAAGCCCTGCCAGCGGTCGCCCAGCCGGTCTCGCACCCAGTCCTCACGGTGGGCGCGCAGGTCGAGGATGATCACGCGGCCACCGGGCCGCAGCACGCGGGCGGCCTCGTGAATCGCACGCCCAGGGTCGGAGGCGTGGTGCAGGGTCTGCGACAGCAGCGCCACATCGACGCTGGCGTCGGGCAGGGGCACCTTGTCCATGTCGCCGCGCTTCCACGTGACGTTGGCGACCCTTCGCCGCTCCGCGAGTTGCCGCGCGCGCGTCAACACTGCGGCCGAGCGGTCCACCCCGACCACGCGGCGCGCCCAGCGGGCCGCTTCAAGCGTGAGGTAGCCTTCGCCGCAGCCGATGTCGACGACGTCGACCGCGGGCAGCAGCAGGCCCAGCGCGCGCGACCATGCCGCCCAACTGCGCCCCGGCACCAGCTGGCGCCCATCCCGCGTATCGGGCCCGGCATGGACGTCGAAGTTCTCGCGGCGGAGACGCCGCACTTCCTGGATGCGCGCGTCGTCGGCGCGTACATCGGGGGTGCCAGCAGCGCTGGCAAACTCGCGGTCGAGCAAGCGCCAGAGGGGCGAGTCGTCGCCCGCGGGCTTCGAGAGGCGGTAGTAGACAAAGACACCGTCTCGGTCTTCTGTGACCAGGCCGGCGTCCTTCAGCAAGCCCAGGTGACGCGACACGCCCGATTGGGCGAGTCCGAGGATGCCCGTCAGCTCGCTGACGTTGAAGCGGTCGGTCGAGAGCGCCCGCAGCAGGCGCAGGCGCGCGGGGTCACCGAGTACCCGGAAGAGGGCCGAAGCATTCTGCATATCCACGAATCTATCTATGATGATATGACAAATGCTGGCCGCCGTGTCTCGACCGTTGGGCGAGGCCCCGAGGGCGCCGTCGGCCGCCGACCAGGCAGAGCGGGGCTTCCCGGGTGTTTGTCGAAGCTCGCGCCCGAGCCTCTGAAGTACACTAGGGGGCTCCGCGCCGGTGCCTGCGACCGGTCCGGCCGGACCGAAAAACACATGGGTATTCTCGATAAGTTCCGTCCTCAGGCCAAGTGGAAGCACGGCGACCCGTCAGTTCGTCTCGAGGCCGTTCAGGCCCTGGGCGACGGCGACGCCGATGTGCTCGCCCAGGTGGCTACCGAAGACCACGACTCGCGCGTTCGCCGAGCGGCCGTGGCCCGTATCGCCGATGCCGACACGCTGGCGGCCGTCACGCGCAACGACAGCGACCCAGGCACCCGCGACGCGGCCGTGCAACGGCTGGTAACGCTCGCCGGAGAGGTCGGGCCGAGCGCGCGGGCGGTGGCTGTGCTTGGCGCTCTGGGGCGTCACCGCGAGCTGGCGTCGCTGGCGCGATCGACCGCGCCCGAGACCAGCCGCCACGCGGCCGTGGCCTTGTTGTCGGAGGCGAAGGCCCTTGGCGGCATTGCCCGTCATGCGGCCGATGCCGGCACACGGCTGCTGGCGCTCGAACGTCTGACCGACCAGGCGGAACTGGAGGCCGTGGCCGTGAACGGCGAGCATGCCGACGCCGCCGTCGCCGCGCTCGACCGTCTCGCCGCCCCATCGACCGAGCGGCTGGGTGTAGTCGCGCAGCGCGCCAAGACGCGGGCCGTAGCCAAGCGTGCCAAGACGTTGCTGGCGGCCTTGACGGCGCCGGTAGTCGACACGGCGGCCTCCGCGATCGAGTATCGCGAAGCGGACCAGGACGCGGCGCGCGCTCTCCGTCAGCAGATGGACACGCTTTCAGGCAACGGCGACCTGGCGGCGGTGCGCGAGGGCTATGCGGCCGCGCGCGTGGCCTGGGTGGAATTGCTGGCCGATGCCGAGGTCGAGCCGGGCATCGTGGCCGAGTTCGAGTCGTTGTCCGACCGTGTACGCACCGTGCTGGCGGCCGAGGAAGTGGCCCGGGCCGAGGCGGCGCGACTGGCCGACGCACTCCGTCAGGAGCAGGCCGATCGCCTGCGTCTGTGCGAGCAAGTCGAGGGGCTGTCAGCCGACGTGATGCCTGACGGTCTGGTGGCTTCGCGCGAAGCGTGGGCCGCACTGTCGGGGATGCCCGACGCGTGGGCGGCCGACGTGCAGCGCCGGTTCGACGAGGCGTGCAAGGCTGCCGAGCGCCGTCACGAACAGGCCCAGCACACGCGTGAACTGCGCGCGCAGGCGCCCCAGGTCGTGACCGACGTGGAAGCACTGGTGCTGGCGGAGTACGCAACCGTACGGTCGCAGTGGCAGGCGCTGCGCCGGAAGTGGCAGGCGATCCTGCGTACCGGCGACGTCGAGGCCGGTCTGGCTGAGCGGTTTGCCGCCGCCGCGGCCACCTTCGAAACGCGGGAAGGTGACGTGCGGGTCGGCAAGCAGCAGCAGCAGCAGGACAACCTGCAGCGGCTGCAGGCCGCCGTGCAGGCGCTTGAAAAGCGCGCCGCGGCCGAGTCGCTTTCCCTCAAAGACGCCGACACGATCATCAAGGACGTGAAGCTCGCGGTCGGCACGATGGGCCCCTTGCCAGCGCCGCAGGATCGCGAAGACGTCACCGTGCGACTGCAGGCCGTGCGCGCGGCGGTGCAGCCGCGGCTCGAAGAGCTGCGGAACGCCGAAGAGTGGAAGCGCTGGGCCAACGTGCAAGTGCAGGAAGAGCTCTGCACGAAGATGGAAGCGCTCGTTCCGCTGGCTGAAGCCGATCCGGCCAAGACCGCCGAAGAGATGCGCGCGCTGCAGGAGAAGTGGAAGCCCGTGGCGGCCGCGCCCCGGTCGCAGGGCGAAGTGCTCTGGACCCGCTTCAAGGCCGCGCAAACGCAGGTCTACGACAAGTGCAAGGACTTCTTCGCGCAGCAGGCGGGCGAACGCCAGGAGGCGCTGAAGAAGAAGGAAGATCTCTGCGATCGCGCCGAGGCGCTGTCGGAGTCGACCGACTGGGTCCGCACGGCCGACGCCATGAAGGCGCTGCAGGCCGAGTGGAAGGCCATCGGTCCGGTCACGCGCGGCCGCGAGAAGGCCGTGTGGGAACGGTTCCGCAAGGCGTGCGACGCGTTCTTCACGCGGCGTCAGGCCGACATGAAGCAGCGCAAGCAGGATTGGGGTGAGAACCTCTCGCGCAAGGAAGCCCTGATCGCCGAAGCCGAACAGCTGGCCCAGTCGACCAACTGGGAGCAGGCGTCGGCACGGCTCAAGACGCTGCAGGTCGAATGGAAGACCATTGGCCCGGTGAAGAAGAGCAAGTCCGACCAGGTCTGGGAACGCTTCCGCGCCTCGTGCGACCTCTTCTTCGAGCGC
>JANORI010000007.1:0-7492 GCA_031415235.1 Acidobacteriota bacterium
CTCGTCGATGATCTCGATCCGCGCCACCGGCACGCCCAGTTGAATCGTTTCGATCACGGTGGTGGCCGCGCCCGCCATCGACGCGAAGCCGCACACCGCCGTGGACACGGCCTCGGGCCGGCCGTAGAGCCGCAGCGTCACCTCGGTGATGACCCCAAGCGTACCCTCGGAGCCGACGAACAGGCGCGTCAGATCGTAGCCCGACGACGACTTGCGCGCGCGACCGCCGGTCGTGATGACCGTGCCGTCGGCGAGCACCACCGTGAGCCCGAGCACCGTCTCGCGCATGGTGCCGTAGCGCACCGCCGCCGTGCCCGACGCGCGCGTGGCCGTCATGCCGCCAATCGTGGCGTCGGCGCCCGGATCCACCATGAACATCAAGCCGGTGTTCTTCAGGTGGTCGTTGAGCTTCTTGTGGGTGAGGCCGGCCTCCACCGTCACGTCCATGTCGTCGGCACTCAGGCGCAGCACCTTGGTCATGCGCGTGAGGTCGATCGACACGCCGCCGTGGATCGCGTTCACATGCCCCTCGAGCGAGCTGCCGATGCCGAACGGGATGATCGGCGCGCCATGTGTCGCACAGGCCCGCACGATCGCGCTCACTTCGGCGGTGGTCTCGGGAAACACCACCGCGTCGGGGTCGGCCGGGGCGTGCCACGACTCGCCGTGGCTGTGATGGCCGCGCACCGCGGCCGCGGTCGACACCCGGTCGCCGACCAGGGCGCGAAGGTCCGCGACCAGGGACCGAACAGTGGAAGGCGCAATCGGCATGGCTGTGAAGGCGCCCAGTATACGCCGGGCCTCCTTCGTCGTAGAGTGGCGGGGTGACCGTGGCCCGCCTGCGCAGCGCCGTTCGCCCCCTCGTGGCCGGGGCCGTGGCTGCCGCCCTGGTCGCCGGGGCCGGCCTCGGGGTGGACGTGGTGGCGCGCCAGCGGCGGCAGGGCCAGTCGAACCGCTTTCCTCAACCCACCGAGAGCAGCTTCGACGGCGGCTTCAACTTCTGCCGCGTGGCCTTTCAGACCGGACGCCGGCGTGGATCGGGGTGGAGCGTGGACTACCCGCGCGCCGACGTCAACCTGTCGATTCGTTTGTCGGAGCTGACCCGCACGCGCGTGAGCTTCGACGCCGACAAAGAGCCGCGGCACTTCGTGCTGACGCTCACCGACCCGTCGCTCTTCCGGTGTCCGTTCGTGATGATGACCGAGCCGGGTGGCCTGGTGCTCGACGACAGCGAAGTGCTGCCACTGCGGCACTACCTGCAGAAGGGCGGCTTCTTGTGGGTCGACGACTTCTGGGGCACCGCGGCGTGGGACGGCTTCGAGCAGGAGCTGCGACGCGTGCTGCCGGCCGCGGAATACCCGCTGCGCGACCTCGATCCGAGCCACCCGATCTTCCGCACGCAGTTCCCGGTGGCCAACGTGAAGCAGATTCCGTCGATCAACTTCTGGGGCGGCACCGGCGGCAACACGTCCGAGAACGGCAGCGACAGCCGCGTGCCCCACGCCCGGGCCTTCCTCGACAAGGAGGGCCGCATCCTGGTGCTGGCCACGCACAACACCGACTACGGCGACTCGTGGGAACGCGAGGGTGATGACCCCGACTACTTCTACCCGTTGTCGGTGGACGGCTACGCGTTTGGTATCATCGTGGTGCTCTACGCCATGACGCACTGATGATTGTCGCGCGCGACGGGGCCAGCTGTGGCATCTTCGTAGTAGCCAGTGACCTGTCAGGAGCGTGTCAGATGATCCACCCCATTCTCATACTGCTGCTCGCGGGGTTCCCGCCGCAGGAACCTGGTACCAAGAAGATCCCCAGCGACTCGGTGGAAGTGGGCGCTCGAGGCTGCCTGAAGGGGCGCGTCTTCGCGGCCGGCGAGCGCTCCGAAGAAGAAGGCGTACGGCTTGGTCCCGATATCTCGGGGCACAGCTTCCGCGTGTCGGCGCCCAAGGCCGTCATGAACGAAGTGAAGCAGCACAACGGCCACTTCGTCGAGGTCGAGGGCATCATCAAGAAGGCCGACCTTGGCGAGAATCTGCTCGGCGCGCGCGTCGGGAGCGCGCGCGTGGTCATTGGCCAGCCTGGACGCGATCCGTCGCGGGGCTCCTTGCCCACGCCCGTGGCCGTGCCCGTGATCGACCTGACCGCCGTGAAGTTCCTGTCGGAGACGTGCCCGATCAGATAGCGGCCACGGCACGGGCCAGTCGCGCCTCGAGTGCCTTTCGGCGCTACGGCACGACTGTGGACGCTTCGGCCGATGCCGGCGACGTGCCACACGAGTTTGCCGCAAACACCCGTACGAAGTACGGCCCCACCGGCACGGTGCCGGCAACCGCGGTGGTCGCGCCACTGAAGCTGACTGAGCCTCGGTCGGAAGCGCCGCTCACGCTGCCGGCCTGCAGCAGGTAGCTCGTGGGAATCGCGCCGCTCCGGGCGGCGTCCCACCGCACGGTCAACTGGCTCGGGGTCGCTCCAGCGACTAGTGCGAGAGGCGCCGCTGGCACGGTGCACGTGCCAGAACCGGGGACGACCACCGCCTCGTTCGACGCCGCGCCCGGACCTGCGGCATTCACGGCGACGACGCGCAGGAAGTAGGTGCCCGGCGCGGCGTTCACCGAGAAGGTGCGCGCGGTGGCCGGCAACGGCAGCACCCCGAGATTCGCCAAACCGGCGGCGGTGCCAGCCTGCAGTTGGTAACCGGCAATCACGGGGCCTTGGGGATTCTCGGTCCACCGCAGCGACACCTGGGTGCCCTGCACGGTGGCGAGCAGCGCCTGCGGCGCCAGCGGCGGCGCCGCTTCGCCGGTGGCGACCTGCACCTCGTTCGAGGGCAGACTGAACCCCGCGGCGGTCTGCGCGCGGAACCGCACGAAGAACACGCCGCTCGGCGCGGTGAGCGAATGGGCCAGCACGTTGCCGAGCGCGAGTGCACCCACGGTTTGCCCCGGCCCGAAGCCCGCTTCCAGGCGATAGCCGCCCACCGGCTCGCTGGCTGCCGATGACGGCGCCTGCCACGAGAACACCACCACGTTTCGGGTCACGGTCGCGGTCAGATTCCGGGGGGGACTCGGTACGGCGGACGGACTGACCGTCACCACGAAGCTCGTCGTGTCAGCGAGCAATCCGTCGGTGGCCGTGAGCGTGATGACGGACGACCCGAACTGGCCCACGCTCGAGACCGACACCGCGCAGGTAGTACCCGAACAGCCGAGGGCGATCCCGGCCGCCGGCACGACCGCCGGGTCGGATGACGTGGCAGTGACGGTCAGGGGCTGGCCCTCGGGGTCGCTCACGGTGAAGGCCATCGGACCGGTGGACGCGCCGGCGCCCGCGTCGAAGAGCGTGCGGTCGCCCGGCACGACGCCGAACACCGGCGCGTCGTTCACGCCGTTGCTCACGATGAGCGCCGGCGCCAACGATGAGGTCTGGCCGTCGGGATTCGTCACGGTCAGGTTGCGCAGGCCCTCGGGCGCGCCCACGGTGTCGAGGGTGAGTGTGAGCGAGCTAGGGCTGTTGACGACCACGTTCGTGACCGTCACGCCCGTACCACTGAACGCGGCGCTCGGTCTGCGCGGGAACCCGGCACCGGGATCGAAGAAGCCGCGGCCACCGGTGGCGTCGCCCCTCACGTTCACCGTCACCCCGGTGCGGCCCGAGACCACGGTGGCGGGCGTCGCCGACGTGATCACCGCCGGCCGCGGCGCCAGCAGGCGCGTGAGGCGCACGGCGTACGAGTTGTTCGCGTCCACGTACTGCTGCAGCGTCCAGAGTGTCTGGTCGTCTTGGGGGTCCACGCTCGTGTAGGAGTAGTCACCCCAGCGCTGGTCCGTAACGCCGGTCTGCACGTTGTAGGTAAACGACGTGTTGTTGCTGAACGCGACCGGGGCGTCCATCGCGCCCGCGGGGGAGTTGCCGAGGCGGCCGGTGACAGCGGTGTTCACCCTGGCGGCGGCGCCGGCCTGGGTCATGCCCAACGCCGCATGCCCCTGGCCATTCGGCATGATGGCGCCCATGAAGTAGCTGAGCGGCGTGGTCGTGGCACTGTCGAACACCGTACCCGACTGCACGACCGACGGTGCGACGCCGAGGTTGCCGAGTTCGTACCACCGCACGCCGTTACGCCCGCCGCTGCCCGAGGCTGCGCCGGAGGCGTCGACCTGGACCTGATGGTTGGTCCACAGACGGCCGTTACGGATCACGGCCTGCAGCAACCGGTCGTCGAGGCCGTCGAGCGGCGCGACGCCTCCCTGGTGCGGCACGTTGATCGGGAAGGCCGTCGGGGGCACGTTCACGGCGATGTCGCCCGACAGACTGGGCGCGGCCGTGGGATTGGCGACACGGCGCATGATGAGCGTGCCGAAGCTCGCGTTGTCGACGCCGATGAAGTAGCCCTCGTTGGTGTTCGCGTCGAAGTTGTCGACGCCCTGCGGCGTGTAGATGCCGGCGCTCGAGCCACTGGGCAGCACGCCGTCGAACTGCACCACCGACAGCGTGCCGCCGGTGAGCGCCGACTTGTTGAGCACGTAGAGCGACGTCGAGTCGAACGTCAGCGTGTTCTGGGAAGCGCCGCAGAACTGGTTGACGCCGATGTAGAGCGCGCCCGCGTCGAGGCCGAGCGTTGGATAGTCGCCAAGGCACGACGCCGCGCCACCCACCCCACCCTGCGTGCGCGTGTTGGTCCACTGAAAGAACGCCCACTGCGTGGTGGCGGCAATCGTGGCGCTATTGCTCACGGCCATCAGGTTGCGATTCGGAAGGGCCACGTTGATGATGAGGACGAACCAGCGACTGGTGCGCCGGTCGTAGCGCACGCGCGGGTCAGACGTGCCGGCGCCATTGTTCACGTTCGAAAAGAATGCGTCGAAGTCGGCGTTGAGCACGCCATCGGCCGCGCCCGTGGTCTTGTTGATGGTGCGGATGCGGCCGTTGACCCCCACCAGATACTGCGTGGGTCCCACGTCGCCCATCGTATCGGGCGGCAGCGAGCCAGTGTTTGCCAGAGTTGCAACATCGACGGTGGGCGTCGACACCGTCTGCGCGACGCTCGGGTTCGCCCCGCGATCGAAGGCCGGCGCGACCGGGTCGGGCAGCGCCTGAGAATTCTGCGGCAGGTTGCGGCGGTCTGGACGAGTCTTCCGAAACCGGGGACGGTTCACGTCAAGCGACACGGCCGGCCAACGCGCGGCCTCGGCCATGATCTCGGCCGTGGTGCGCACGGCGCCTCGGGCACCCACCCACGGCGCGACCGGCGTGTCGAGCGCCGTGACGCCCACGGGACCATCCACGCCGGCCATCGCCGGCGGTCCCACCCGTAGCGGGCGGTCCTGCACACGCGGGCCGGCAGGGGCTCGCGGCGCGCTCGAGCATGCCGGGGCGAGCACGAGCGCAACCAGCGCGAGGCAGGCGAACTGACGCTGTTTCATGTCTCCCTTGACGGCACCCGGCCTTGTAGTTATCGGCCACGGAAGGTCGTTCCGGTAGGCGACTCGATTGGCCGCATCGGCCCGCCTGTTACGATGCGGTCATGCCAACGGCCGCACCGGGCTTCTCGGCCCACTCGCTGAAGTTTCTGCGCGCGCTGAAGCGCAACAACGATCGCGCGTGGTTCCACGACCACCGCGCCGGCTACGACACCCACGTGCACGCGCCGATGCTCGCCGTCGTCGAGCAGCTCGCGGTCGACCTGCCGCGGGTGGCCCCAGGCTTTGCGGCCGGCGCCAAGACCTCGATGTTCCGGCCGTGGCGCGACACCAGATTCAGCGCCAACAAGGCGCCGCTCAAGACAAACGTGGCGGCCGTGTTTCCGTTCCGCGCGATGGCGCGCCTGGAAGGCGCGAGCCTGTACTTCGAAGTGGCGCCGGAGCATGTCTGGATTGGCGGCGGGCTCTACTCGCCCGACTCGCCCACCCTGCACGCCGTGCGCACGCACATCGCCGAGCGGCACGGCGAGCTGGCGCGCCTCGTCTCCCAGCCGGCGTTCAAAAAGCTGTTGGGCACGATGCAGGGCGAGCAGGCCACACGCATGCCCCGCGGTTTCGACGCGGCGCATCCAGCCGCCGAGTGGCTACGGCACAAGCAGTTCCTGGCCGCACGTGAAGAGGCGCCCGACTTCGCCGCCCGCGCCGACTTCTACCCGCAGCTGCTGGCCACGCTGCAGGCCATGGCACCGTTTGTGGCGTTCCTGAACGAGCCCATCCTCGAGAGGCGGCGCCTGGCCGACCGCGATCCGCTGGCGGCCGAGATCGCCGCGTCGTCGAAACGCCGTCGGCCGTAGCGCACACGTCGATTGCAGCGGCTGGCGGAAGCTCTCCGCCTGACGCGACCCAGCCCGACCTTGCCCCGCGCGTCAGATGTGACAGGCCGGGTGGCGGCAGTTGCAGTGCAACTCCGTTTCCGGGGCCGACTTGCAGTAGTCGCTGCAGTATTTTGTGCCCGCAGGCACAAGGCAGTCGCAGCTGGGGTGGACGCACTTCTGTTGCGGAGTCGACGTGGGTTCGGCCATGGTGTCCCTCGCTTTTCTGCCGTCCATTGTGCACCCGTCCGGCTCTGCCGGTTACGTTGCACGGGAACGGCGTTGGTGGTGTAGTGGACGCTGGCACTTGGGAGGTGCCCTCGATGCGTCTGCAGTCCTTCGTTTCCCTCGTCACGGCCGCGCTCGGCGTGGCGCTCATCATCGCCGTACCCGCCGCGCTTGTCCAATCGTCGCCACCGATCGTGCTCGGCGCCACCGTGGCCCAGCGTCATGAGGCGGCGCGCGCGCTGGTGCCGCTGCTGAAGGGCGTGCAGGCGCATGGGCAGCCGGGAGCCACCGTGAAGCCCGGCGCGGTACCCAATTCGCCGTTTGCCGGTACACAGACGACGCTCTTCGCGTTCACGCTGAGCAAGCGCAACGTGCCGGTGGACCCGCGGGTGCTGACCGCCATGAATCGCCTGCTGGACTGGAACATCGGCGCCGCTGGCCAGGAAGAGAACGCGCGGCTCTTCGACCGCTGGCTCGTCGAGTTGGAGGCGCGGTCGTCCGGCGCGCTGCGGATGAAGGGCGAATCTGGTCTGTGCGACGCGACCTGCGTGGTCGCGCGCATGACCACGCTGAACGACACGTGGGGCAGCTCGCCAAGAACTCGCGCGGACGTGCGCGACGAGATGATGCTCGAGGCGTTCAAGGTGGCGGCGCTGATGCCGTAGCGAGGCGACGCTGGGCGCTTGACACTCGATGAGGCCCCCGCTCTTCAGCGGGGAAACAAGAGCGGTCGGCCGCGTCGTGACTGGCGTTCTCGTCCCAGAGAAACCGAATCACTGGCGGCCTCGGCCCTCGAGGTCAGCGCGCGTCATGCGAGAGGGAAACGCACGACGGATCTCCAGGGCCTGCTCCGCGTGGGCACGCTCCTGACTCGAGAGGTAGACGTCGACCTGCGCGCGGTTTCGCAGGTAGTAGCCCACCACCTCGTACGCGTCCGCGAGAGTGATCGTGGGAAACTGGTCGATGATCTGT
>JANORI010000008.1:0-6669 GCA_031415235.1 Acidobacteriota bacterium
AGGCGAACTCGAAGTTGAGCGCCACCAGGGTGAGGTCGTCGCCCAGGCCGGCCTCGATGTTGGGTCGGAAGTGCACGCGGTCGACGAGCGCGTCGGTCTCGTAGTGCGCGCCGAAATAGCACTGGTCGGGGTCGATCGACACGCCGCCGCGCACGCCCGGGCCTTGCGCCAACGCCAGACTGGGCATGAGCACGACGCTCCCCAGAATGAGATCGCGGCAGCCGAACGTGGCGCCTCCCCACGGCTCAACTTCGGTCCGGCCTGGCGGGACGTCCTGCCGCGACGTAGAACAGCACCCGAGACCACGGAGGGCCGCCAGAACGGCCGGTCCTCAGATTTCGCCTCACGGAGACGCCACGCTCGGCCCCCGCTCCCGCGTCTCGTGTCAGATGCTGTGGAACGAGCCCGAGAGCCCGGCTGTCCGTGAGGCGGTCGCGCGCGAACAGGCGGTCGTCGTCGCGCCCCTGACAGAACTCGAAGTGTCGGTGCCACTGCGCGCGAGGCGCCTCGCCGGGGCGCTGACGAAGCGACGCGACGATGGCTATGCGACGCAACTGCAGTCGTTCAAGTCGCTGGCGCCGTTCGAGTTCCTCGAGCTGCCTGGCACCGTCTTTCGCCTGGCCGTCGAGCAGCATCTCGCAGCGGCCGTACATTGCCGGTCACTCGACCGGCTCCACCTTGCAGGCATGCGCGAGTTGGGCGTCCGCCGCCTCATGACCAACGACGGCAAACAGGCCGCCGCCGCGCGCGCGATGAGGCTTCAGGTCGTGAGCCCCGGCAGCTGAGGTCCAAGGGCACGCCGGCGCCCCTCCGCTCCGCCACGTTCAGCGCCGGTCGCGCCGTTGATGGCGGTGCCGGTCACCGCCGCGGGCGCCGCGTTCGCGTCGAGCGTTTCCGATCGTCGCGGCGGCTGGGTTGGCTGGAGCGGCGTGTGAGCCCGTTTCGCCCGGCGTCATCGTTTTTCTGATTCAGGAAAGATTCAGAGCCCCAGACAGGACTCACTGCGGCGGGCGGTCCAGATTTCCGCGCTTTCTCGTGAGCGCCCACACGCCCGGCACGCCGCCTGTGGTTCCGGCCGCGCAGCCAAGCGTGCTCTCCGGCGGCGCGCGCCGCGTGCTGCTGCGCGGAGGTGTCGTCCTCAGCCTCGACCCGACGGTCGGCGACCTCGAACGGGCCGACGTGCTCATCGAGGGCCAGCGCATTGCTGCCGTGGGGCCCAACCACCAGGCTGGTGACGCGCCCGTGGTGGAGTGCGCCGGCACGATCGTGATGCCCGGCTTCATCACCACGCACCATCACCAGTACGAAATGCTGCCGCGCAGCCTCATCTGCGGAGCTTCCAGCGCCAGCGACCGCGTCGCGTGCTCGGTCTGGCCGCGTCACTCGCCATGCTGGTGCTGGCCGCGCGCGTGCTGCTGCGCTGACGAGCCCACAACGGGGCCGCGTCTGTGGAGCACTGTGGAGCTGTGGAGCTATTGTGGGGCTGCCGAATTCTGCTCTCAGCGTTGGGGGCCAGGGTCTGATAATGGATGTTCTGTCACCTTCAGACCCTGCTAATGTTTCCTATCGTCCTTGTGGCCTTCAGGATTGGCAGCTAGCAGCTAGGATCTGCCTCACTTGTGGACAAGCGCATCCCGACGAATTCGACCGCATTCCTGTCCCCGACCGGCCGATGCACCTCGATCGCGCCGCGCTCTGGTTTTGCCTGGGCGGCCCCTTTCATGCGGGATGCGAGATGACGTGGCCGATGCGCACCAGCACGGTGTATTCGTCACCGTTCAGAATCCGCCCAAGGGCGCCCGGGCAGCCTAAACCCGACTACGGTGACGTGCTTGCCCCCGAGGTCGCCGTCAGTCCGTATGGGCCGTTGTTCGCGCACGGACCAGGCGACCTCACGCGCTGGCTCGTCGTGCCGTGGCAGGCCGATGCCGCGAGCTGCCGGTCGGGATATGAACCGAACTACAATCCCTACCTGCCGACGTTTTGGCCGGCGCGCGTGCCGAACCACGTGCTCAGCGACGCGGACTACCGTGTGCTGATCGACAAGAAGCACGATCGGGAGACTCGGCTGCAAGCGTTCGACACCCGATCGAATTGGTCGCGGTTTCTGGCTGGCGTTGGTCTCGACCAGACGAACCAGATGATCTGGGACTTCGGCAAGATGGGTGTGCTCGAGCAGCGCGAGGTTCCCGGTGATGACCCCGACCTCCCGCACACGGTTTACGTCGAGTCCGAAGTGACCTTCAAGCACTCGCCACATCGTCAGCACAACCTGACCAACGGCCCGAAGGAAAAACTTCTGCGACACTCGCGGCGCGCTAAACCACGCCTATGAGTTCGGCTGCCTGCTGGGAGGTCGGGGTGCTCGGAGGAGGGCCTGCGGGTGCGACCGCGGCCAGATGCCTGGCGTGGGCGGGCGTGTCCACCGTGCTCATCGACGAGACGACCGACAAGGGCGGGGTCGGCGAAGGCCTCCCGCCCGGCGCCAAGCCGCCCCTCCGGACCCTGGGGCTCTGGGACGCGATCGGCGGCGACGGCCACCTCGCCTCGTGCGGCAACGAGTCGGCCTGGGGTTCGCCCCACCTGTACAGCACCGCGAGCGCCCGGCAGCTCGGCGCGATTTTCACGACCTACCTGAAGAACCGGCGCGAGTACTACGCGCAGGAGCGGCGCTGGGCCAGTCGCCCGTTCTGGCGCCGGCGGGTGCGGTCATGATCGGCCGGACCGTTTCTCACTATCAGATCGTCGGCACGCTGGGCAGCGGCGGGATGGGCGTCGTCTACAAGGCGATCGACATCAAGCTCGGACGGCCGGTCGCGCTGAAGTTCCTGACCGAGGAATTATCGAAGGACCGTGAGGCCGTTCTCCGATTCGAGCGCGAAGCCCGCGCTTCGTCCGCGCTCAACGATCCCGGAATTTGCACCGTCTACGAGATCGATGAAGCCGACGGCCAGGTCTTCATCGCCATGGAATTGCTCGAAGGCGAGAGTCTGCATGACCGGCTCCAGCGGGGGGCGCTGCCGTTTGACGAAGCCATCGACTACGCCCTGCAATTGATCGACGCACTTCACGCCGCACATGCCAAGGGCATCCTGCACCGCGACATCAAGCCCGCCAATATCTTCCTGGTGACCGGGCGCCGCGCGAAGCTGCTCGACTTCGGTCTCGCCAAGATCGAGGAGGTCAGTGCCCCCGAGATGGAGACCGTCGCCCGGCCGATGTTGAGCCGGGTGGGCAGCGTCGCGGGAACCGAAGCCTACATGTCGCCGGAACAAGCCCTGGGCCGGCCCCTCGACGCCCGATCCGACCTGTTTTCGTTTGGCCTCGTGATCTCCGAGATGGCAACCGGACGCCGGGTGTTCACGGGTCCGATTGCGGCGGTCTTCGACGGCATTCTGAACCGCACCCCGCCGGCGCCGTCGTCGATTGGTGTGCGCCTTCCCGGCTTGTTCGACTTCGTTGTCGAGAAGGCGCTGAGGAAAGACCCAAACGTCCGGTATCAGACGGCTGCTGATCTGGGCGCGGATTTGAGACGTCTCAAGGAAACGTCGGCGACGTCCGCGAGTCTGCCGCCACCGCCGGTGCAGCACACTGCTCCGATCAGCCGCCTGGTCGTCGGCGCGGCGCTGACCGCGATCGTGGCAGCGTTGGTCGCGGTCTACGTGGTTGTCAACCGTGCCGGGCCCGCGCCGGTTCGGCCCTTTCTCGCCGACGCGACCTTTACTCAGATTACCGATCGCCCGGGCCTCGAAGCGTCGGCGAGTCTGGCCCCGGACGGGGCGTCCGTTGTCTACGCCAGCGAGGCGTCTGGCAACTGGGACATCTATTGGCAGCGACTGGATCACGCGACCCCCATCAACCTGACGAGCGGTTCGACGGCTGACGATGTGGATCCCGCATTTGCGCCTGACGGGCAGCGAGTGGCGTTTAGATCGGAGCGCGAGGGCGGCGGTATCTTCCTCACCGACATCACGGGCGGGGCGGTCCGGCGGCTCTCGAATTTCTGCCACAATCCGGCGTGGTCACCCGATCAAGCCTCGATCGCGTGTTCGATCGAACGTGTCGAGATTCCGTCGACCCGGCTGGCGATCAGTCCCCTCTGGATTCTCGATGTGGCGACGGGCGGCAAACGGCAGCTGACGACCTTTGATGGTGTGCAGCCAGTATGGTCCCCGGCCGGCGATCGCATTGCCTACTGGTCGTACACGCCACGCTCGCGGATCTGGACCATGCCCTCGGCCGGGGGCCCGCCGGCGCCCGTGACGGAGGGCGGGAACCGGGACTGGAATCCGATGTGGTCGCCAGACGGCCGGTACCTTTTCTTCTCGAGCAATCGTGGCGGCACGACCAGCAACCTGTGGCGTGTTCCGATCGACCCGGCGACGGGTGGCGTGCTGGGCCCGGTCGAGCCGGTCACGACGCCGTCGTCAAACGCGGGGTTCCTCAGTTTCTCGCGCGACGGATCGCGCATGGCGTATGTCGACCAGGCGTTCACGCGGAATTTCTCGCGACTGCGTCTCGACCGGCCCGGCGAGCCGCCTGTCCCCGTCACGCGCGGCGCGCACGTTTACCGGCAGCTCGATCTGTCACCAGATCAGTCCCGGCTCGCCTACGTCAGCGACTCGAGAGTGTTCGTCATGAACGCTGACGGAACGGCGATGCGACAGTTGACCGATACCGGTAGCTCGCGGGGGCCACGATGGTCGCCCGATGGCGCGCGCATCGCGTTCTATTCCAACCGGTCGGGGCCTAACCAGATCTGGATGATGAACCCGGACGGCAGCCAGGTCGAACAGGTCACCAACTTTTCGGATACCAAGGGCGTGTACTATCCCGTCTGGTTTCCGGACGGCCGCTCGATGACGTCTACCTCGCTCGAAGGCCTGACGCTGACGGCCGACTTGTCGGTCCCCCTCACCGAGCGAAAGCCGGCCGCCTTGCCGCCGTTGCCGACGCCAGGCATGTCGTTTGTTGCTTGGCAGTGGTCGGCAGACGGTTCGCGGCTCGTTGGCTGGAAGCTGCTGCCGGATGGCCAGTCGGCGGGCATTGCGATCTACGATTCGCGGGCGCGAACCTATCGGGACATCACCTCCGCCGGCATCTATCCGACCTTTGTGCGCAACGGTACGGCGCTCCTGATCGTGGTCAAGGAGCAGCTGCGCCTGGTGAGTCTCGACTCACTGACGGTGACTGCGGTGCCGACCCCGGCGAGATTTGGCTCGGACTACACGCTGTCCAAGGATGGGCGCTCGTTCTACTACGCGGACGACCAACGCGAGGGCAACGTCTGGTCGATCACCTGGCCCACCACCGCCCGGCCATCGGCCAGGTAGTCATGGATCGGCTCGGGCAACCCGAGCCGGTGAGAACCGCGTTGTGCACCCGGCTGATGCAACTGCAGGTGTCGATCATCTACTTGCAGGCTGTGCCACGGCAGCACGCCGCAAAACACGGCCCTGCGTTGGGGAGCAGGGTCTGATAACGGGTGTTCTGTCACCCCCAGACCCTGCTCGTCCCCCGCGCTTCGAACCCCTGGTCACCAGCACGCGCATCGCGCGCTCCCGCTCCCTACACGGCCGCGGGTGCTCGCGGCGCCTGCCCGTAGGTTTGGTAGAGCCATAGAATTATGCGTGACGTAACTCATAATTCATGTCAGTATCTGACGAGTGATCGTCAGCTATCGCAACAAGCGAACCGCTGATTTCGCCGCTGGGAAGCGCGTCAAGGCGCTGTCGGGCATTGAACGGCCCGCCCGTCTGAAGCTCGACCGCGTCGAGGCGGCCCACACGGTGAAGGATCTGGCGGCATTGCCCGGCAATCGCTTCGAGGCCTTGAAGGGCGACCGCAAGGGCCAGTTCAGCATTCGCGTCAACGACCAATGGCGGATCTGCTTTGAGTGGCCAGAGACATCGCCTGGACCGATGAACGTGGAGATCGTGGATCACCACTAGGGAGAACACCATGTCACGCATCGCCATTCACCCAGGGGAGCACCTGGCCGAAGAGCTCGAGGTCCTGAAGATGAGTGCGGCCGCACTCGCGAGGCGGCTCGAGGTGCCCACAAATCGGGTGACCGAAATTCTGAACGGCCAGCGCGCGATCACCGGAGATACCGCCCTGCGCCTGGCGCATTTCTTCGGAACCAGCCCTGAGTTTTGGCTCAACCTGCAGAACTTGTATGAACTTCGCTTGGCCGAGGCCAAGACTGGGAAGGCCATCAAGAAGCTGCCGACGTTGAAGCATCTGGAAGAGGCCCATGCCTGATGGGCGGCCTCGCTTGCGACCGGTGAAACAGGTGCCCCCGAAAGGACAGGCAGGAGGCCTGGAATGACGACGTGGGCCTCGGGAGTGGAGGGGCTGCGCACCCGGCCGACGAAGCGGCGCACACTCGCGTAGCGAGCGGTGGAAGCCGACCTCGTCGACCAGGTCTTGCCAGATCGCCATCGCCTTACGGCCCGGCACGAGCGCCGCCGTGCTGCGATCCCGATGGAGCTGGCACGCGCTACCTCGGGGTCCGGCTCTGACGCCTACCGGAACGTCCAGCCGACGCCGAACTTCAGCTCGGGGCTGTCGAGCGCGCCGATCTTGAACTCGAAGAACAGGCCGTCCGATTGCTCCACGCCGATCAGGAAGTTGAGTCCCGCTTCGCTGTTGGTCTCGCGACCGTCG
>JANORI010000009.1:0-3194 GCA_031415235.1 Acidobacteriota bacterium
CCTGGGCGAAGGCGCGATCCAGGCCATCATCGAGGTGCGTAGCCGCCTGGGCCGTATCGCGTCGCTGCACGAGCTGGCCGAGGAGCTCGACCTTCGCGTTGCCAATCGCCGCGTCTTCGAAGCCCTCGTGAAAAGCGGCGCTTTCGATACGCTCGGCGTCGTCGCGGGCGCGCCGCCGGTGCTGCCGGCCGTGGGCCGCGCGCGCCTCATGCGGGGGATCGACGCGGCCATCGAACACGGCGCCCGGGTGCGGCACGACCGCGAGCAAGGTCAGGCCAATCTCTTCGGCGAGGCGACGCCGTCGACCGGAGGACCGGCCGACACCCTCGTGGCCGATGGCCCGGCGTGGTCGGAGATGGAGTGGTTGGCCAACGAGAAGGAAGCGCTCGGTTTGTATTTGAGTGGCCATCCCGTGGACCGGCACAAGCCCGAACTCAAGGCGTTCGGGGCACGTTCGGTCGGCGATCTGATGCTCTCGGAGATCGCTGCGGCCGAGGACGGCGCGCCCGGAAGGCTCGTGCTCGACGACGTCTCGGTGGGCGGAATCGTGGCCAGCGTTCGCGCCCTCAAGACCAAGAAGGGCGACGCCATGGCCGTCTTCATGCTCGAAGACGCCCAGGGCACCGTTGAAGCCGTGGTGTTCCCCGAGGTCTATGGGCGATACCGGCACCTCATCGAACCTGGTGCGTTGTTGCTGGTGCAGGGCAAGTTCGAGCGCGACGACGAATCGTCACGGTTCCAGGTGACCGGCATGTCGAAACTCGAGACGTTACGCGAGCGGCTGGCCCGGGCGGTGAGCATCCACCTGCGCACCGGCACCCACTCGCGGTCCACGATCGAAGCGCTCTGGGACGTGCTCGCCCAGCATCAGGGCGACCGGCCCGTCGTGGTCGAAGTGGATGTCGAACAGGCCACCCGTACGCTGCGCGTGCGCGCCGACGTGACGACCCAGATCCGCGTGCGGCCGTCCGAGCAATTGATCTTGGCCGTGGAACGCTTGTGCGGAGCGGGCTCGGTTGTGCTGCAATAGACGGGACTCATGGCTGACCTCCTCGAATTCGAAGGACCGATCGGCGTCCTGCAGAAGGAGATCGAGGCGCTGTCGATGTTGCCCTCGACGCTCGACCGGCAACGCGACATCGCGCGGCTCCACGCACGGATCGTCGAGATCCGTCAGGAGCTGTATGCCCATCTCACCCCGTGGCAGCGCGTGCTGGTGGCGCGACATCCCGCCCGGCCAACGACCCTCGACTATGTCGAGCAGCTCTTTACCGACTTCGTCGAGATCCGCGGCGACCGTCGTTTTGCCGATGACCACGCCATCGTGGCGGGACCGGCGGCGTTCCACGGCGCTCCGGTGATGGTTGTGGGACACCAGAAGGGCAGCGACACGAAGCAGAAGATCTATTGCAACTTCGGCTACGCGCGGCCCGAGGGGTACCGCAAGGCGCTGCGCGCGATGCAGCTGGCCGAGAAGTTTGGCCGACCGGTCGTGTGTTTCGTGGATACGCCCGCCGCCTATCCCGGCATCGAATCGGAAGAGCGTGGCGTAGCCGAGGCCATTGCCGTGAATCTGCGCGAGATGGCGGTGCTCGACGTGCCGATTATCGTGGTGGTCCACGGCGAAGGTGGCAGCGGCGGCGCGCTGGGAATCGCCGTGGGTGACCGCATCCTCATGCACGAGTTCGCCATCTACAGCGTCATTCCGCCCGAGGGCTGCGCGGCGCTGCTGTGGCGCGACACGAACCGGAAGATCCAGGCGGCCGAGGCCCTGAAGATCACGGCCCCCGACCTGCTCGGGCTGGGCATCATCGACGAGATCGTGCCTGAGCCAACCGGTGGCGCGCACTGCGATCCGCTGGCCGCGGGCGCCTCGCTCGACGACGCTATCGGACGCGCGCTCGCCGAGGTGGGCGCGCTCGGTTCCGACGCGCGCCTCGACCAGCGGTATGCCAAGTTCCGTCGCATGGGCCAGGTCGGCCTCATCGAGGCCTGACGAGGTGGCCCCACCGCTCGTCTGGAAGGCGCGTCCCTGTAACGACGCCCACGTCACGCGGCTCCAGGCGGAACTCGGGCTGTCGCCGGTCATCGCGCGCCTCCTCGCAATCCGGGGGCACGGCGATCCCGAACGGGCCGCGCGATTTCTGAAGCCCTCGTTGGCCCACCTCCTCGACCCGTGGCTGCTGACGGATCTCGGCAAGGCCGTGGAGCGGCTGCTTGCCGCCACCGCGCGGGGCGAGCGCATCGTGGTGCACGGCGACTACGACGTCGATGGCGTGACCTCGACGGTGATCCTGCGACGGGCGCTGGAGCTCATGGGCGCCAGCGTCACGCACTTCATTCCCGAGCGCCTGCGCGACGGCTACGGCCTGCAGCCCGCCACCATCGACCGGTTGCACGCCGAGGGCGCGAACGTGATCGTGTCGGTCGATTGCGGCATTCGCGCGCCCGAGGCCGCGCGGCGGGCGACGGAGCTGGGCATCGACCTCATCATCACCGACCATCACGAACCCGATGCGGAGCTGCCCCAGGCGCACGCGGTCGTGAATCCCAAGCGACACGACTGTCCCTATCCCGACAAGAACCTCGCCGGGGTGGGTGTGGCGCTGAAGCTCGTGCAGGGGCTCTGCCAGAAGACCGGCCACGAGAACTGGCTGAGCGCCTTCGTCAAGATCGCCGCCATCGGCACGCTCGCCGACGTCGTGCCGCTGGTTGGCGAGAATCGCGTCATCGCCAAGCTCGGACTCGAGCAGCTCTCGAAGGGACCGCACAAGGTCGGACTGCGCGCCCTGCTCGACGTATCGGGCCTGGCGGGAAAGACCATCGACAGCTACCACATCGCGTTCATGGTGGCCCCGCGCGTGAACGCCGCCGGGCGCATGTCCACGGCCGACATCGCGACGCGCCTGCTCCTGGCGTCCGACGAGAGCCTTGCCGCCGAAGCGACGGCGCTGGCCCAGCAGCTCGATGCCGAGAACACGCGGCGCCGAGCCGAAGAGGCCGACATCGTCGCGGCGGCGCGCAAGGCCGTCGAGACCGACCCCGACGTCGGTGCCCACACCGTGCTGGTCGTGGGCGGCGAAGGCTGGCACCGGGGCGTCATCGGCATCGTCGCCTCGAAGCTCGTGGACGCGTTCTACCGTCCGGCGATCGTGCTGTCCATCGAGGACGGCGTGGCACACGGCTCGTGCCGC
>JANORI010000010.1:0-13275 GCA_031415235.1 Acidobacteriota bacterium
CGCCGTCGGCGGCGAGTTCCCGGCCACGCTCATCAAGGTGGCGCAAAAGCGCGTCGCGACTGGCAAGGACTTCAGCGACAAGGGCGTGCTGCAGTCCACGACCGTGACGCTGCTCGATCGGGCGCGGGCCGAAGCCCTGACCGATGGGCTCAAGCGGCACCTGCCATGGACCGTCACGAGCGTGGAGGAAAAACCCGCCACGCAGCGGCCCTCGGCGCCCTTCACCACCTCCACCCTGCAGCAGGAAGCCAACCGCAAGCTCGGCTTTTCGTCCGACCGCACGATGAGCGTGGCGCAGCGGCTGTTCCAGGGCATCGACATCGGCGGCGGCGACATCGAAGGGTTGATCTCGTATCACCGCACCGACTCGACCACCCTCAGCGACAAGGCGCTGGCGGAAGCGGGCCACGCCGTGCGTGAGATGTACGGCAAGGACTACTACCGAGGGCCGCGTCAGTACCAGACCAAGGTGCGCAACGCCCAGGAAGCGCACGAAGCGATTCGCCCCACCGACTTTCGCCGCACGCCGCAGTCGCTCGAGCGCGTGCTCGAGAGCGACGAGTTGAAGCTGTACGAGCTCGTGTGGAAGCGCGCCGTGGCGTCACAGATGGCCGACGCGCAGTTGCTGCGCACCGCGGTCGAGATCACGGGCCTGTCGGTCGACAACACGCCGTGTGTGTTCGCGGCCAGCGGCAAGGCCATCGGGTTTGCCGGCTTCCTCCGGGCCTACGTGGAAGGCAGCGACGATCCCTCGGCCGAACTGGGCGAGCAGGAAACGATTCTGCCCAAGCTCACGGTCGGGGACCGCGTGCACGCGCCCGACAAGCTCGACGAGAGCCTGTATCTGAAGTCGGTCACGCCCAAGGGCCATGAAACCTCGCCTCCAGCGCGGTTCACCGAGGCCTCGCTCGTGAAGCGCCTCGAAGAAGAAGGCATCGGCCGGCCGTCGACCTACGCGCCCACGGTGGCCACCATCCAGCGGCGCGGCTACGTGAGCAAGCAAGGCAAGGCGCTCGTGCCGAGCTTCACGGCGTTTGCGGTCACGCGTCTGCTGCGCGAGCACTTTGCCGACTACGTCGACATCGGCTTCACCGTTGAGATGGAAGAGATGCTCGACGAGATCTCGAACGGCACGCGAGACTGGCTCGACTTCATCAAGGCGTTCTACCGCGGCGACGGCAAACACACCGGGCTCGAGACGATCGTGACCGGCAAGGAACAGTCGATCGACTACCCGATGATCGACCTGGGCGCCGATCCGGAATCGGGCAAACACGTGCGCGTGCGCATCGGGCGCTACGGCCCGTTCCTGCAGCTCGGCGAGACGAGTGAAGACGCGCCGAGGGCGTCGGTGCCCGAGGACATGAGCCCGGCCGACCTCACACTCGAAGAGGCGCTGAAACTGCTGAAGGCCAAGGCCGAAGGCCCGCGTTCACTCGGCGCCGATCCCCAGAGTGGTCTGGCGGTGTATGTGATGCACGGCCGGTTCGGTCCGTACGTGCAGCTGGGTGAGCACCCCGAGAAGGGCAGCAAAGACAAGCCCAAGCGCGCCTCGCTCGACCGCGAGATGTCGGAAGACACCGTGTCGCTGCCAGAGGCCTTGCGACTGCTGTCGTTGCCGCGCGAGTTGGGGCTGGCAGACGACGGCCAGACGATTCTGACCAATCGCGGCCGGTTTGGTCCCTACGTGCAGATTGGCACCGAGTACCGGTCGCTCGAGGCCGACGACGATGTCTATACGATCACGCTCGAGCGCGCCAAAGAGCTGATCGCCAAGCCTAAGGGGCAGCGGCGGCAGCGCGCGGCCGCCACGGAGTTGAAGGCCCTCGGGCCGCATCCAACCGGCGGCGCGCCGGTGCGGATTCTCGACGGGCGCTACGGACCCTATGTGACCGACGGCACCACCAACGCGTCGCTGCCGAAAGGCACGGCGCCCGAGTCGCTCACGATGGCGCAGGCCGTGGAGCTGATGAACGCGCGCGCCAGCCTGCCCTCGTCGAAGAAACGCGGACCGATTCGCGGCGCAGGTGGGCGCGGCGCGGGCGGACGCGGCCGCGGCGCGGCGAAGAGCGCGCCCAGGACGGCGGCGAAGTCCGCGGCGCCGAAACGCGCGAAGAAGACGTAGCGGCGGGCGAGTCGACGCCGTCGTGAAGAGACTGCGTCTGGGCGGCGTGACCGACCGCCGCTGACCCCAATACCTCGGCCATTGGCCGAGGCGCCTTGCTCACGGCGAGATGGCGCGAACGGCGAGAGCATTCATGCGCCGAACTCGCAGCCAGCGATGCACGATCGGCGCATCATGGGTCGCCAAGTGGACACTCGACCGGGCGTGGCCCGCCTTGTCTGGCGCCGAGCGGATCTACTGCGCGGTCCCTCCGCGCAATACGACCGAGGTCATCGGCGCGACGATCGCGAACGCCCGTAGTCGTGCTGCGCGTCGGGGCATTGCGGGAACTGCGACCTGCTCCGTCGTCGCTGTACGGCGAAACCGCTACGGCGACCGTGTGAGTCTCGGTACGGTCACGTGCTGACGGCCTGCGGGTGCCGGCACGCGATCTGCCGAAGCGGGGCCCGTGGCCCTACCGTGGGTCGATTACACACCGCGCGATCCGGAATCGTACGTGCTGCATCGAGTTGTGCGCGACCACCTGCAGGCCTTCCTCGCCGAGGCCGCACACCTGCGCGACGGCGAGGGCGTGCCACGATTTGTGGAGAATGCGTGCGCCACGCCATCCATGGCGCGAGCGCCCGCGTATTCGGGTGCCGCGGCGTCCGGATCGCAAGGCGCGGCGGGAGCAGGCCGGGTGTATGTGACCGACGAGCAAAACGCCTCCGCCATGGCTCAGGCGAGACCTCGCCGAAGCGCGAAGTGCGAAGGCGGGCGCCGCGAGGCGGGATGTCCCGGTAACCGAGACGTCACGGCAACTGTGACAGCGGACAGATTCTCGATGACGCCGCGTGCCACGGTGTCGCGCCCGACAAAGACGAACGCCGGCGGCCCCGTGTGGGACCGCCGGCGTCGTGAGTCCGGAAAGCGTGTTCGGGCTAGTTGAGCGGGCAGCCAGCCTCGTTCGCCGCGGCCAGGAGATTCTTGCGCGCTTCCACCGACAGGCCCGAGTAGGCGGCGGTGCCGGCGACAATGGCCTTCACCTGGGCGACCGTGTAGGCGAAGTTCACGCCGCCGCTCGCCGCGTTCAACAGGGCCGCCACACCGTGGCGCGCCAGGGCGTTCACGCCGCCGCCGCCGAGTTCGACGGCCACGCCGAGCGTGATGTTCGGGTTGAAGACGTTGACGCCGAACACCGTGTCGAAGTCGTTACCGGGCGCGAAGCCCTGCCAGCTGTCGTAGTGGTGCTCCTGACGCCAGTAGCCGGGCGTGCAGCCCTGGCCGCCGCCAGGCGGCTCCTCGATGCGGTTCTTTACGCGGATGGTATGGCCGAGTTGGCCCGAGAGCGTGACCGAGCTGCCGTTGACGAACGGCTGGCCCGTCGTGAGCGTGGTGCCCTGGAGTGTGTCGATCGTCGCGCTCACGAACCCTGCCGACGTTTCCGTGACAGCCAGCTGGTTGTTACCGACGGCCGCGACGATACAGGTGCCCGGCTGCACCGTGATCGGCGAGATGAACGAGCCATTACCGGCACCGGTCTGGACGATTGTGAACGTGCCGGCGACGTTGCTGTCGGCGGTCTTGCAGACCTGCAGGAACTCGGTGTGCACATGGCCGTCCCCGGGATTGCCCGGAACCTCGTCACCGACCAGCGCGGTTCCGGCCGCCGTGGCGTCGCCCGTCGGCGACGTCGGCGAGTTCAGCGGGGTCTGGCTGCAGCGGGCCAGGGTGATCGCAGACACGATAGCCACGCCGAGCGTGAGCAGGCGGGGAAGCTTTCTCATAACTGTGAACCCTCCTCGGTTTCGCCCCCCGACGTGCAAGAGCGCTTCCAGATCGCAGCTCAAGCAAGTACCTGTCGAATTCGTTCGATAAAAGCCGAATCGTCAGTCTTGTGTCCAGACCAAAAACTTGCTGCAGCGCGACTTTCTGGCGTGAGTCTGCGACTTATGGCCAAGGAGCTATCGCCACGCCCGCTCGACATCGTCGGCAGCGCGTGTAAGCGTCGGCATCCGAGTTCCTGCGTCAGTTGTTCGCGATCTGTCTGCCAATAGACGTCTGGCAAGCCGCGCCGCCCTGGGCCGAGGGGGCCAGGGTCTGATAATGCCGGTTCTGTCACCCTCCAACCCCGCTAATGTTTCCTATCGTCTTCGGGTCGTAGCGGGGGCAATGTGCAGGTCGGGTCCGGGGGCTTTCTTTTGAAGTGAATTTGTGTCATTTCTTGCTTCAAGGGTTCATGGCCAAGCACTCGCAATCGACTGAAAAATAGATACTTGACCGTATCAGCGGGCACGGGAAGGGGTGGGGTCTTCACACCGCGCCATTTCCTGGACCTGGCCAGCCGTCCGGCCATCACCTCGGCGCTACGGCGCCAGACGGAGGCAGGGACGATGTACCGGTCGCTCGAGGCCGACGACGATGTCTATACGATTACGCTCGAGCGCGCGAAAGAGCTGATCGCCAAGCCCAAGGGGCAGCGGCTGCAGCGTGCGACGGCGACCGAGTTGAAGGCGCTGGGGCCGCATCCCACCGGAAGCGCGCCGGTGCGCATCCTGGATGGGCGCGGACCCTATGTGACCGACGGCACGACCAACGCGTCGCTGCCCAAGGGCACCGCGCCCGAGTCGCTCACCATGGCCCAGGCCGTGGGGCTGATGAACGCGCGTGCCAGCCTGCCGTCGTCGAAGAAGCGCGGGCCGATTCGCGGCGCAGGTGGGCGCGGCGCGGGCGGACGAGGTCGCGGCGCGGCGAAGAGCGCGCCCAAGACGGCGGCAAAGTGCTCGGCGCCGAAACGCGCGAAGAAGACGTAGTCAGACGGCGCGGTGCATTCGCGCTAGGATTCGTGTGATTCGCCATTGGAATGCTCTGGAGGTGGCCATGCGTTCGATGTCCGCACTTGTTCTTGCTACCCTCGTGTTTGTCACCGCGCCGTGGCCCGCGCAGGCGCAGGCGCTCGGCACGTTCCGGTGGAAGCTGGAGCCCTACGGCAGCGTGCTGAATCTGACGCTGACCCAGAAGGGCAATCATTTCGAGGTCGAGGGGTTCGAGTTCCAGTGCGGCGCCAATCTGAGTCTGCCCGTGACCGGCTTGATAGTGCCACAGGCCAACGGCTCGTTCTTCTTTGGACTCACCTCAATCAATGAGAATGGCCGCGGCCTTCACACCCGTGCCTACATGACCGTCTCCAACAACTTCGGCGGCACGTGGTCTGACAACGCCGGCAACACCAATCAGTCGTTTCTCTACCAGACCGGGCCGCAGCCGCCATCCTGCAGTGGCGGACCGCGTACCGGTCCCTTGTCCCCGGACCAGGGCCCGGCCACCGCGGCCGACGCTGGAACTACGCAGTCGCTCCTGGCGGAACTCGACGTGCTGCGCGCGCGCCTGGCGGCGCTCGAAGCCAGGAAGCAGTAAAGCACTGCGCCATGGCCCTCGATTCCTACGTCACCCTCGGCCGCTCTGGCCTCCGCGTCAGTCCCCTGTGCCTCGGCACCATGACCTTTGGCGAGGACTGGGGCTGGGGTTCGTCGGTCGCCGAGTCGGAGGCGCTGCTGACGCGCTTCCTCGACCGCGGCGGCAACTTCATCGACACGGCCAACGCCTACACCCGGGGACACTCCGAGGTGATCATCGGCGACTTCTTTGCGAAGTCGCCAGGCCGGCGCGACCGCGCGGTGATTGCCACCAAGTTCCTGTCGAACCTGTATCGCGGCGACCCCAATGGTGGCGGCGCCGGACGCAAGTCGATGGTGGCGGCATGCGAGCAGTCGCTGCGGCGGCTCAAGACCGACTACATCGACCTCTACTGGCTGCACTGCTGGGATCGTCATACCCCCATCGAAGAGACGATGCGCGGGCTCGACGACCTGGTGCGGACCGGCAAGGTGCGTTACGTGGGGTTCTCGGACACGCCGGCCTGGAAGGTCGCGCAGGCGCAGACCCAGGCGCTCTTTCGCGGCTGGGCGCCGCTCATCGCGCTGCAGATCGAGTACTCGCTCATCGAACGTACCGTCGAAGGCGAACTCGTGCCCATGGCGCGTGAACTCGGCCTCGGCATCACGCCCTGGTCGCCGCTGCGCGGGGGGGTGCTGTCGGGCAAGTACACGCGTGAGAACGCCGGCACCCAGAAGGCCGACCGCGGCGAAAGCGTCACCAACTTCCTGACCGAACGCAACTACGTGATCATCGACGAACTCGCGCGGATCGCCCGCGAGCTGTCGTGCTCACCGGCCGCGGTGGCGCTGGCCTGGGTGCAGGCCCAGCCAGGGGTGGCCTCGACCATCATCGGTGCACGCCGGCTGGACCAGCTCGATCAGAATCTCGCGGCGCTCGACCTTACGCTGACCGCGGCGCACCTCAGCGCGCTCAATGCCGTATCCGAGCCGCTGCTGAACTTCCCGGCGGGCATGCTGAAGTTCGTCAGCATGTTCTCGCAGGGCGGGCTGACCGTGAACGGCGAGACGGCGCCGCCCTGGCCGATGTCGCCCAAGAGCGACGACGAGCGCTACTAGGGCCGGCCGGCAGATGACGGACTGGCTGCTCTGGCTGGAACAGAGCGCACTGCCCACGTGGGTGCGCGAGTCGGGTTCGGTGTGGGGCTACCCGACCGTACTGACATTGCACACCCTGGGATTGGGCGTGCTCGTGGGCGCCAGTGCCGTCGTGGATCTGCGCGTGCTCGGATTCGCCCGGCAGTTTCCGATCGCGAGCCTGCCGTCGCTGACGCCGGCCATCGTCTCGGGCCTCGTCGTGAACACGCTGACCGGCCTGCTGCTCTTTGCCGCCGATGCCAGCACCAAGGCCGCCCAGCCCGTGTTCTACCTCAAGCTCGGCTGCATCGCGCTGGCGCTCGTGGCGACGGTGCGGCTGTTGCGCCTGGTCCGGCAGTCACCTGACGACAGGGCGCTGGCCCTGGCCGGTGCGCGGCGCTGGGCCGGGGCCTCACTCGGGTTGTGGGCGGCCGCGATCACGGCCGGCCGCCTCATGGCGTACCTGTGAGGCGGCCATGATGGAACTCGCCCTGTGGCTGCGTGCGACGCCCGTCTCCGAGGCGATCCGGGCGTTGCCATGGCTGTGGCCGCTTGCGGAATCCGGCCATTTCGTTGGGCTGGCGCTCGTCATCGGCGTGGCCGGCCTGTTCGACCTGCGGCTCATGGGCGTTCTGCGACACGTGCCGGTCGCCGCCGTGAAGGCGCTGATGCCGTGGGCCATTGTGGGGTTTGGCTTGAACCTCGCGACCGGGACGATCTTTCTTGTCGGGGCCCCGGATCAGTACGTCACCAACATCGCCTGGTGGGCGAAGGTCGGCTGCCTGTGCCTGGCCGGTCTGAACGCGTTCATCTTCGAAACCCGGCTGGGCGAGCGCGCCCTTGCCGTGCCGGCCGGTGGCGACACCCCCGGCGCCGTCAAGGTCGTGGGCGCCGTGTCGCTGTTGTCATGGCTGGGGGTGCTCTATTGGGGGCGCATGTTGGCCTTCATTGGCAACGCGTTCTGAGGCGGCGTCGCACGCGGCGGACGCGGTCAGGCGCGTGAATCCGGCCGCGCCCATTCGTGGTCTAACAGCGATAATGAGCGCCTTGGAATACGAGCGTTTCGCCGACATCTACGGCGTGTGGACGGCCACGGCCGGCTCCACCCACGCCAACAAGCCGTTCTATGTCGAGGCCTATCTGGCGGCCGACGGCCCGGTTGTGGAACTGGGTATTGGCGACGGACGCATTGCCGTCGACGCGGCGCTGCGCGGCCGAGCGCTGACCGGCGTCGACATCTCACCCGCGATGCTGCAGTTGTGCCGCGAACAGGCAGAGCGGGCCGGCGTCGGCGACCGGCTCACGCTGCTGCAGGCCGACTTCCGCAGCTTCACGCTTGCCGAGCCGGCGGCGCTCATCGCGCTGCCGTACCACAGCCTTGGGCACCTGACGTCGATGGACGCCAAGCGCGACGCCCTGCGCCATGTCCACACGCAATTGCGTCCGGGCGGCCGCTTCGTGTTCGACGATTTCTTCATGACACCCGATCGACTCGACCGCATGCGGCGCGTGCAACTTCGCGCCGAGTACGTCTCGCCCGAAGGCCTCGACACGCTGCTGTGGGTGACCTCGCTCGTCGACGAGGTCGCCCAATCGATGCGCGTCGTCACCTGGGAAGACCGGCTGGATGCCGACGGCGCCATGACCGGTCGCCGCTATCGCAAGCTGTCGTTGAGTTGGATGACGCCGGCGGAGGCGGCTGAGTTGCTGGCCGAGGCGGGTTTCACCGTGGACGCGTGCTACGGCGACTTCGACGGCACGCCCTTCGATGCCGTCACGGCCGAGGAACAGATTTGGATCGCGCGGAAGGGCATCGCGTCATGACCGGGACCACGGGACTGAAGGACCTGCGCGTCGACTGCATCGTTGGCATCTACCCGCACGAGCGAGCGGCGACGCAGACGGTCATGCTCGACATCGAGCTTGACTACGACTTCGCCGCGCCGGCCGGCTCCGACGCCATCGCCGATGCCGTGGACTACGACGGCGTGGCGGCGAGCGTGACGGCGCTGCTGCAGACATCGCGCTTCCAGTTGATTGAGACGATGGCCGAGCGGGCCGCGGCGCTGCTGCTCGCGCAGGTGCCGGTGGCCACTGCCGTGCGCATCGAGGTGCGCAAGCCCGCGGCGGTGCCGGCTGCGGCGTGCTCGTTCGTGCGCGTGGAGCGCCGGCGATGAGCCCCGGCGGCGAGCGCCGTGTGGCGGTGGTCACTGGCGGCGCCAGGCGGCTCGGCCGGCATCTGTGCCTGTCGCTCGCGGCACGTGGCTACGAGGTGATCGTGGTCTACCGCTCGTCGCACGACGACGCTCACACGCTCGAGCACGAGATCGCCGCCCTGGGCGGCCGCGCCCGCGCGCTCAGGCTGAACGTGGCCGACAAACTCGCGGTCGCGGCGGCGTTTTCCGCCAACGCCAGCGCCGAAGGGCGCGTGGATCTGCTCGTGAACAACGTGGGCAACTACAACCCGCAGGACGTGACCAAGCTCGATCCCGACGTGTGGGACGAGACGATCGCGGCGAATCTGTCGGGGGCCTACTACTGCTGCTACCAGGCGCTGGCGCTGATGCCGGCTGGCGGCAGCATCATCAACATCGGCATGGCGGGCCTCGAGGGCATCCGCGCCAACACCCGCGGCGCCGACTACTACGTGAGCAAGACGGGCCTGCTCGCGCTCACCCGCGCACTGGCCGCGGCCTACGCGCCGCAGCAGATTCGCGTGAACATGGTGTCGCCCGGACAACTCGACAACTCCGTCGACCTGCCGCCGTCAGACGAGATCGCCACGTGGGTGCCGCTCGGCCGCTCGGGCACGCTCGACGACATCAGTCAGGCCGTGCATTACCTGCTGGACGCCACCTACGTCACCGGCGTGAACATCGACGTGGCGGGCGGCTACCGGCTCTGATGCCGCAGGCGTCCGCGCTCGTGCCGCTCTGGGACCGGGCGGCGGAATGGCAGCGGCGGCTCGCGATGATCGAGGCCGCGCAGTCGTTCCTGTATCTGACGACGTTCTACATCGAGCTCGATGCCTACGGCACGGCGGTCCTGGCGGCGCTGCGCCGGGCACGACGCCGCGGCGTGGCGGTCACGCTGCTCGTGGACGCGTTCGGTCAGCGCCTGGGAGGCGTGCTGATGTCAGCGGACCAGCGCGCCGCGCTCACGCGGGACCTCGACGGACTGCGCGGCGAGGGCGGCGTGGTCACGGTGTACGCCCCGGCGCATCCGGTGCAGCGACTGCTCGGCGGCGGCCAGCACGTGAAGATCCAGGTCTCGGAGGCGGGCGAGGCGATGTTCGGCAGCAGCAACCTGACGAAGTCGTCGTTCGAGGCCTGGAACGAGTACGCCGTGGCGGTGCGCGGTCCCGTGGCGGTCACGTTGCTCGAGAGCGTGCGCACCCTTGGCGGAGCAGTGGCGCCGCAGCATCTGGCGCAGCTTGGCGCGGTGGCTGCGGTCGCGGGCCCTCCGGCCGACCTGGCGCTCGACTACTGGCTCTGCAATCCCAATACGGCGCAGGGCTGGCGGGGCCCGTTCGGTTGGCGCGGCGGGAACGCGGTCACAGACCGCATGATCGACATGCTGGACAGCGCGCGCACCTCTGCCTCGATCACGAGCTTCTACTTCAAGCCCGTGCGCCCGCTGCTCGACGCGGTAGTGCGCGCCGCCAGGCGCGGCGTGCGGGTCGAGGTCTTCCATTCGCACCGCGAGGCCCTGCCGGCCACCGATCTGGCGTGGATTGCCGCGGCCGCCAGCTACCCGCAGCTGCTCGACGCGGGCGTGCACGTATATGAGAACCGGCACGGTGAGCACTCGAAGCTCGTGCTCATCGACGACGCATGGGCGGCCTTTGGCAGCTACAACTTCGAGGATGCCGCGCACGATCGGCTGGCCGAGGCCATGCTCGCCAGCCGCGACTCTCGCGCGGTGGCCCCGCTCCAGGCCATCTTCAACGAGCTGCGCGGGCATCCTGACAACCTGCGCGTGACGCGCGAGTCGCTGGCAAGCCTGCCGTCGCGCGTGCGGGCGCGTGTGGCACGATACGGCCGGTTCAAATGGTGGATGTGATGCGCTTCACGGAGATCGAACACAAGTTCGTGGTCGGCGATACCTTCGACAAGGCCAGCCTGCGCGTAGCCCTCGCGGCGCTCGGTCCCACGCGCCATGCCGCGTTGCACGTGCGCGATCGTTACTTCCTGACTGGCGATGGCCGCACGCGACACTACATCCTGCGACACCGGTTCGATGACGAGCTGCACCAGCTCACGATCAAGTCACTCGCCTCGGACCCGGAAGTGCGCGACGAGATCAACCTCGATCTGGGCCGCCACCAGGGCGACCAGGCGGCGCAGGTGGACGCGTTTGTGGCCCGCATGGGCGTCACGTGGGCGGGCACGCTGCAGAAGGACCTCGACGTCTGGTACTTTCCGGATTGCGAAGTGGTGCACTACGTGGCCTCGAGCGGCGACCGCATGGTGCGCTGCGTGGAGTTCGAAGCGATCCGGCAGGCCTCGATGTCAGCGGCGCTCGCGGTCATCGATCGCTACGAACGTGCCACCGGCTTCGACCCATCGGCCCGGTCGCGGCAATCGCTGGTCGACCTGCTGTTTCCAGGAGCCCTCGGCTAGCCCACGGAGTCGGGTGCCGCCAGACCTCTCGACACACGAGTCACGAGTGGAGCGGCATCGGTCGGGTACTCCGCGCGGCCGCCTGGTTCGTCGCAGGGGCGTCTTGCGGGGATCGAGTCACTCCCCGCAAGACTCGTGGCCGACAGGCCGGTCGCGAGACCCGGTAGACTGGACCGGTGATCCACATCATCGGCGGCGGCCTCGCGGGCTGTGAAGCAGCATGGCAGGCGGCGCGTCTCCGACAGGATGTGACGCTGCACGAGATGCGGGGCGTGCGGGCGACGCTCGTGCACAAGACCGACCACCTGGCCGAACTCGTGTGCAGCAACTCGTTTCGCGGCGACAAGCTCGACAACGCCGTCGGCCTCATCAAGGAAGAGATGCGGCGGCTCGACTCGGTCGTGATGGCGGCGGCTGAAGTGGCGCGCGTGCCGGCCGGCGCGGCGCTGGCCGTGGACCGCGAGGCCTTCTCGCGCGAGGTCACGGCGCGGTTGGCCACCGAACCACGCATCACCGTCTGCCGCGAAGAAGTCACGAGCGTGCCGCCGCCCTCGGCGCCCGGCGACGCCGTGATCATCGCTACCGGGCCGCTCACTTCCGACGCGCTGTCGCAGTCCATTCAGGTATTTGTGGGCGAGGCGCACCTGTCGTTCTACGACGCCATCAGTCCGATTGTGCTGGCCGAGTCCATCGACCTGGACAAGGTGTTTCGCCAATCGCGCTGGGGCCGCAGCCTGCGGCGCGACACCTCTGGCGCCGGCAGCGCGCGTACCGACGGCGCGCCGGTGGCGGTGGCGGCGCCGGTCGAGACTGCGGAGCCCTCGGTCGCGGGTCCAGCCTGCGGCGTCGACGACGGCGAGGGCGACTACCTGAACTGCCCGTTCACGAAGGCCGAGTACGAGGCCTTCTACGAGGCGCTCGTCGGAGCCGAATCGGCCACCATCCACGACTTCGACACGGCCACCTTCTTTGAGGGGTGCCTGCCTATCGAAGTGATGGCGCATCGCGGACGCGACACGCTGCGCTTCGGGCCGATGAAACCGGTGGGGCTCGAGGATCCGCGCACGACCAGGCGTCCGTATGCGGTTGTGCAGTTGCGCCAGGACACGCTGGCCGGTGATCACTTCAGCCTCGTCGGCTTCCAGACGCAGCTCAAGTGGAGCGAGCAGGCGCGGGTGCTGCGGCTGATTCCCGGTCTGGAGCGCGCCGAGTTCGTGCGCTTCGGCATGGTGCACCGCAACACGTTCATCAACGGGCCGAAGGTGCTGCGGCCGACGTGGCAGACCAAGGTGCGCGACGATCTGTTCTTTGCCGGCCAGATCTCGGGCGTCGAAGGCTACGTGGAATCGGCGGCCTCAGGACTCATCGCCGGCCGCAACGCCGCCCGCGTGGCGCAGGGCCTTGAACCGCTGGCGCCGCCGCGTACGACCGCCATCGGCGCGCTCGCATACTACGCGTCGCACGCCGACCCGCAACACTATCAGCCGTCGAACATCACCTTCGGCATCATGCCGCCGCTCGATCAGCCGCCGCGCGACAAGGCCTTGCGCAAGCAGGCGCTGGCCGACCGCGCCCTGGCCGACCTGGCCGCCTGGATGCCATGAAAGAGGCGCTCAAAGCGTTTGTCGGGCATCTGGCGCTCAACCGCCACCTGTCGCCACACTCAGTGCGCGCCTACACGAGCGACGTCGAGCAGTATTTGGGGCGGACGGCCGCGTCCCGAGCCATCAAGGTGTCGGCGCTGCGCCCCGCCGACCTCGACTCGGAATCCGTGCGAGGGTTCGTCATCGAGCTGAACCGCGCCGAGCAGTCGCGCGCGTCGGTGGCGCGGAAGCTTTCGGGCGTGCGGGCGTTCCTGCGCTACCTGCATCGCGAGGGCCTGATCACGGGCGATCCTGCCGGCGCGGCCGTGGCGCCCAAGCTGGACCGCACGGTGCCGCGGCATCTGAGCGAGACCGAGATGACCGCGCTCATCGAGACGCCGGACGTGGCGACCCCGGCGGGCCGGCGCGACCGC
>JANORI010000011.1:0-2929 GCA_031415235.1 Acidobacteriota bacterium
GGAGACGTCCTACCAGATTGCGCAGATCGTGGTCACGCCCGTGCGCGACACCGACGTGACCAATCGCTCCGGCGACGACGCGACGACACCGCAGATGGCGGCGCAGAAGGCGCAGATGCTCATGGAGAAGCTGAAGGCCGGGACCCCGTTTGCCGATCTGGCCCGCGACTTCTCCGAAGACCCGCAGTCGGCGCCGCGTGGCGGCGACCTGGGTCTGGTGCCGATCTCGGCGCTCAACCAGGCCCCGCCGCCCCTGCGTGACGCGGTGCTGAAGTCAGCGCCCGGTACGGTCAGTGCCGTGAGCGGCGGCGGCGCGCACACGCTGGTGTTGCTCGTACGGAAGGAGGAGGCCGGCCAGCGCGACCTCAACACGCCAGGCGTGCGCGACCAGCTCATGAACACCCTGAAACAGCGCAAGGAACAGCTCCTGCGCACCGCCTTCCTGAGCGCCGCGCGCAACGACGCCACCGTGGTCAACGTCGTGGCCCGCCGGGTGCTCGAATCGCCCGGCAAGATGCCGAGCCTGATGCCGGCGGCGCCTGGCGCCGCGAAGTAGCTGTTACTTCGCCAACGGGTCGGGCCGCAGCTGGAAGTGCGCGGCCAGCGGCTTGGTGCCCTTGCCGCCCTCGATCAGCCACGGCGTGCGGTCGCCATTGGCGGCCCACAGCCCGCGCCCCTTCCATCCCGCCTTCGGGTCGTCGATGCGGCCGTCGAAGCCCTTGGCGTAGAAGCCCATCGGGTAGGGCACGCGCAACGTCACCATGCGGCCGTTCGCGAACGCGATCAGCCCGTCGTTGAGGTTGCCGGTAGACATCGGCACGTCGGCCCCGAGCCCGAACGTGTCGTGCTGGTCGACCCACGAGTAGTAGCTCGCTTCGGCGCTGTTCTCGCCGATGCCGCGAAAGCCCGGCCCCGGATACTGGTGGAACGCCCAACCCTCGGGGCAGTGGTCGCCGGTGGCCTTCGGGCCGCTCAGCGGAGCCGTGCATTTGCGGCGATCGAAGCTGCCCAGGTGTCCGCTGCCGAGCGACACCCACACCACGCCCTGGCTGTCGATGTCGGCGCCGCGCGCGGCGAAGCCCGGCAGGGGCACGTTGTAGATCTCGGCCAAGGCGGTCTCGGGCGGATTCGGCCCCGGCGCCAGGCGCACCACGGCGCCAGGCACGCTCAGCACCGACCCCCACACCGACCCGTCGACCGGGTTCGGCATCACCGCGTAGAACGGCGCGTTGATGCGCGTGTCCTTGGTGGAGTCGGCCGGCGCGTTCGGCTCCACGTACGCGTCACGCTTCCCGTTGCCGTTGGTGTCGACCACGAGCGCCGTCCACCCCTGCGATCTCGCGGCGTCGCCAGTCGCATCGAACATCTTCGTGTTCAGCCAGCCCACCACCGGACCGCCGCCGCTGGTCCACAGCGTGTCGTTGGCGTCGTAGCCGAACTGCGGGTGATGCGTGGAATAGCACGTCTCGATGAAGTCGTACTTCATCGTCTTCGCATTGAGCACCGCCAGGTGGCGCACCGCGCGGTCCATCGGGAACGCCTTGGCCGACGGGTGGTCCGAGCCGGCCTTGCACCACGCGGGATTCTCGCCGCCGCGCACCGACGCGGCCAGCCAGAGCCGCCCGTCGCGGCCGAACATCGAGTTGTGGTTGTTGGCCCGCGTCGCCCAGATGCGTTCGGCGCCCCAGTAGGGCGACGGCTGCAGCGGGTCGAGTCCGGCGGCGTGGCCGGGCCCGAGGGTGAGCGGCATCGCGGGATCGCGAACGGGCGCCCGGAAGGTCGTCGCCACGTTCTTTACCGGATCGAGCATGGGCAGCATGTCGGAGCTGTACTCGGGCGACCCGAAGAGCGGGCCGTACGCGTTCACGGTGGGATGGCGGCGGTCGCTGGCGATGAGGTCGTGCAGATACTGCTTCTCGTTCATCCAGTCGCGCAGCGTGACGACCACGTTGCGCTCGACCCCCTGCGGCCGCGCCGGCGTGGCAAAGGGCAGCTCCCCCTTGGCGATGCGATCGGTCCACTCGCCGTACTTGGCAAACGACGTGTCGCCCAAGTTCGTGAGCTGGTTGAGCATCATCTGGCCCGCCTGCCCCGACTGCACGCGGCGCTTCCAGGCGTCGGCGCCGGTGGCGAACGTGCCGAGCGAGGGCGGGATGGTGCGCGTGGATTCCTGCCCGAGCTGATGACACCCGACACAGCCCGTGTTCTTCATCGCGGCGATCCACTGGCGCTGTGACACGCGGGCCGGGATGTCACTGGCGCCGCCGAACTGATCGGCGGCGGGGATCGGGAGCATCGCGTACCAGTAGATCGCCGGGTAGTAGTGCGCTGCAGCGGCCGCATTCGGTGCGACCTTGGCCGTGATGCTCAGCCGCTGCCCGGGCTTCGCGGTGGCCTTGTCGCTGTCGACGAGTCCATAGCCGCGCGCCCAGACCGCGTAGGTCGCCGCCGGCAGGTCGGGCACGACGAACCGGCCGCGGTCGTCGGTGACGACGCTCTTGATGTAGCGCACCGGCAGGTCGCGTGTCTCGGCAATCACCCAGACGCCGGCCTCTGGCCCCGCGGGTCCGGTGACGATGCCGCCGATGTCATCGGCGTCGATGGCCACGTCGCTCGCGCGTTGTTGAGCATGCGATGTGGGCAGGGCGAAGGTCGCGACGAAGAAGGCTGTGACGCCCAAGCCGAGGATGAGCTGTAGAGTTCCGTGGCGCATGGCGTGACGCTCCGTGGGAGGTATTGGGAGGCGAATCGTACCACGGGCCTCGCCTGGCGGCCCTGTGCATCGACTATGATCGGCGCATGCTGAAATTCGGCGGGATTCTGGTGCTGGCGGCCGCTGTGTCCACCGGCGCGTGTGGAGGAGGTAGCGGGTCGCCCTCGAGCCCGGCGTCGTCCGCGCCGGCAGCAGCACCAACCGACGTTGCTGACG
>JANORI010000012.1:0-2539 GCA_031415235.1 Acidobacteriota bacterium
ACACCGCGGCCATCGGCGTGAAGAGGCCGAAGAACACCAGGCCCAGGAGCACGCGGGACACGACCCAGCCGATGGGGAACGCCAGGATCATCCAGCCCACGAACACCGGCCTTGCCAGGCGCGGCCGCGCGACCCCGAGGATGCCCACCGCGCTGATCAGTGCCGTCCACCCGGCCGTTGGCGCCTGGCCCTGATACCACTGCCACAGGGCCAGGCTGCCGAAGACGAAAATCCACAGCGCCGCGAATTGCCGCAGCATGCGGGGCGTCGGGTTGCGCGGGATGTCTGACCACTGCATCGCCTCGCCTCAATCGAGCTGGAACTGCGCCAGGTGCTGCTGGCGGGCGTCGAGATCCGGCAGGTCGGTCATCTGTTCCTTGACCAGCACGCAGTCTTCGACGACGAGCGCGTCCATCTCGGTGGCCATGAAGCAATCGACCTTGGCGATGCTATCGCGTGCGACGAGAGACCCGGCGACAGCTGGTGAGGCCGAGTCGGGCGCGTCTATGGCCTCAGACGCGCACGACCTGCGGCAGGTGATCGAAGTGCTCGTCTCGGGAATGCAGCGCCAGGTTGTGCTGCAGTACGATCGCCGCCAGCCACATGTCGTTGGTCGGGATTGGCGTGCCCTGCTTGCGAAGCTGCCGGAACACCGAGGCGTAGTGGTGCGTCGTCTGATCGTCAGGATAGACCACCTGGACGCCATCCTTGAGAAGGAACCGCCGTAGCGTGCCCTCGTTCTCGCCCTGCCGCCGGCCATGCGCGAAGCCGGCCCGAAGCTCGCCGAGCACGACGAACGGCAGCACCACGACCTCGGCTTCTTCGACCAGACTCACGGAGGCCTCGACGCCCTTGCACAGGTCCACGTAGCGGTTGGTATCGAGCGCGATCCTCACCGCCAGAGATCCTCGTCGATCCGGTCCTGATCCCTGAGCGCGGCGTCAACCGCCTTGTCGGTGCGCCAGGTCCCGGCGATATCCGCCAGACTCCGCCGCTTCCGAGGCGTCGGAGTCTGGCCGGCGCCTTCGGCGAGCGCGTCGATGGCGGTCTCGTTCAGGCTCTTGCCCGCGACGCGGGCGGTCTGCCGGAGGGCAGTGTCTACGGCGGTCGGCACGCCACGGATCGTATACTGCATGCACTGAGTATAGGCAATGCCTGCATCTGCTGCAAGCAGCGGTGACCTGCCTGACGCGAGAGACCGGACCGCTCTAGTGCGTCACGGTGAAGGTGATCGGGTTGCCGGATTCCTTGTCAACCATGACGGTGACCGCGTAGTCGCCCGGGCCGACCGCCGGATACGCCCCGGGGCAGGGGCGCAGCGAGTTGGGCTCGCACAGGTCGAGTCCCTCGGGGATCGTGAAGCGCAGCGTGGTGCCATCGGCCGAATCGAGGTTCTTGACGTAGCCGGTGCCGAATTTCACGGTGTTGCCGCGCGCAGCGAAGCCGCTGCCGGTGATGGTGACCTGAGTGCCAACCGGCCCGGATGCAGGTGTGATCTTCGTCATCGTCGGCGCCGCCGCGGGCAGGTCATTCGCCGTGATCGGCCCTGGCTCGGTGGGCGACGACGCGCACGACGCCGCCAGGGTGCTCGCAAGGAACCCGAGCGCCAGCAGTGTGTGGGAAAGTGAACGGACTCGCACATCAACCCCCTTGGTCGTGGCTGGGTATCACCTCCACAGTAGCCCAGACGGGGCCGCGTCGCAACGGCGGGCGAGCCGTTACCGTGCGCGCGGGCGCGACTAGCGCTGGCGTTCCGGAAGTGGCATGAACGGCACTGTCGGCACGCCGCCGTGACGCGGCACGCCTGGAGGCGGCGGCTCGGGCCGGGTCACGACGCCGGTCGTGCCGTCCTTGGCGTGTGGCATGAACGGGGCGTCCAGGCCCCCTCCGGACCGGGGCACGCCTGGAAGCGGGGGGTCGACCTTGTCGATCGCCGCCTGCTCGGGAAGGGGCATGCACGTCACCGTCAGCCCATCGCCGGAGCATTCGACGGCCTGTCGCGGCAAGGGTATGGATGAGACCACAGGCTTCGATTCAACCGGCTGGTCAGGAGGCAGCGGCTGGAACGGCGGCCAAGGGGCCCAGGGGGCGGCGGTGGGCGAGATGCCGCTCGTTCCGCCCGCCTGAATCGAACCGACGTCGTCGGCGGCGGAGACAGTGGCGCCGCCGCGCACGTGCGTGCGCGGCGCGATGTGCGACGGCTGCGTGTCAACGGAACCGAGCGCGCCTCGCAGTGACCCGATGGAACCTATGGACGTGTCAGATCTCCTCGATAACGACACGACCAACTTCCGTGCCAGCCGCGTAATCGACCGGACGCGCCTCGACCTTGAGCGCCATGCGCGTCGATGCCCGCAACTTCGTCTCTTCACGGCGCCGGCGCGGCGGGGCTGGGAGCCCGGGCTGTCGGCGTGCGGTCCGGCGTGTCGGCCCGTCGCCACCGCGCGGGCGTTGGTGGCGGACTACCCGATCGACGAGGCCCGTGCCGGCGTCAGAAGAGCGTGTAGATGAACGGCGCGGCCGCCGACGTCGAGAGCGC
>JANORI010000013.1:0-14963 GCA_031415235.1 Acidobacteriota bacterium
TTGGCGGATCCCAGGAACACCGTGCTCTTCGTCGGATTTCAAGCGGCCGGGACGCGGGGCCGTCACCTGATCGAAGGCGCCCAGGAGACAAAGATGTTCGGGCAGTTCGTTCCCGTGCATGCGCGGATCGAGAAGCTGAACGGGATGTCGGCCCACGCAGACGCGGGCGAAATCGTGAAATGGCTACGGACGTTTCCCAAGCCGCCGGGTATGACCTACCTGGTGCACGGCGAGCCATCCGCCCAAGACACCTTGAAGACCCGCATTGAAACCGAGTTGGCCTGGAACGTGCAAGTGCCCCGGCACGGGGACCGGGTGCCGGTCCCGCTCTAGCAGTCCGTGGTGCAATCCCGGCGAGCACCGGACCGACGAGACGCGCCGCGGGCTAGGCGCACCGACTGAGAATGTTGGCCATATGTGAAGAAAGAAGCAACGCCGCCCGCGGTGATGGGTCGTCGGTCGAATGCCGGCCGGACTTGTACCACGCGCTGCTAGGCCACACGAACCCGTTCTTCCATCCCTCGAGACGCCGTTGAGCACACTGGTTCCCAGCACGACGACCCGCCCCTACCTGCTCGAACGGGTCGACGAAGCTGCCCTCGTGCAGCTCTACGCCGACGGCTTTGAGGCCCTGCCGCCAGACCAGAAGGTGCTCCTGTGGCATCTCTACCTGGCCGCATTGGCCGGGCGCGACATCTACTACGACCAGCGCTACCGTCATAACCTCGAGATGCGCGACTTCCTCGAGACGCTGGTGCGGCACGACGCCGCGTTGCCGGCCGACGTGGGGCGCGAGGTGTGGCGCTACACGAAGCTCTTCTGGATCAACTCGGGCGGCTACAACAACCTCACGGCGCGCAAGTTCGTGATGACGCTGTCGCCCCAGGCGCTCGTGGCGGCGGCGCAGGCGGTGGCGGCCAGTGGCGGAGCGTTCCGTCTGAGGGCCGGCGAGTCCGTGGAGGCGCTGGCGCGTCGCTTGTCGCCGTGCTTCCTCGACCAGTCGTTCGAGCCGATGGTGACGAACAAGACACCCGGGGCCGGCGGCGATCTGCTGCGCGACAGCGCCAACAACATGTACGTCGGCGTGAGCCTGGCCGACCTGGACGGCTTCGTCGAGCGGTATCCGCTCACCTCGCGCCTCGTGAAGCGCGACGGCCGGCTCGAGGAAGAGGTCTACCGCATCGGCGGTCTCTACAGCGAGTACCTCGAGCGCATCATCGCGCACTTGCGGGCGGCCGTTCCCTACGCCACGCCTGGGTTGGCGGCCGCCCTGACGGCGCTCATCCAGTGGTATCGCACCGGCGAAGAATCCGACCGCACCGCGTTCGACGTGGCGTGGGTGCAAGCCACCGACTCGCCCATCGACACCATGAACGGCTTCACCGAAGTCTACATGGACGCGCGCGGTATCAAGGGCGCGTGGGAAGGCATCGTCTACTACGTCAACCACGAGAAGACGGCGCGCATCCGGGCCCTGGCCGAGAACGCCCAGTGGTTCGAAGACCGCATGCCCTTCGACCCGGCGTATCGCAAACCGGTCGTGCAGGGCGTGACGGCCACGGCCATCGAGGTGGTGGTGGAGTCGGGCGATGCGGGTCCTCTGACGCCGATTGGCGTGAACCTGCCCAACGACCAGCGCGTGCGCGAGGCGCATGGCAGCAAGTCGGTCACGCTCTCGAATGTGACCGAGGCCTACGAGAACAGCACCACCGACGAGTACCGCCGCGAGTTCACCTGGAACGACGACGAGTTCGAGCGCGCCAGGCGCTGGGGCGCGGTGGCTGGCGAGCTGGCCACCGAGATCCACGAAGTGCTGGGTCACGGGTCGGGCCGCATGGCGTCCGGCGCCACCGGTCAGCCGCAGGAACTGCTGAAGGAGCAGTACTCGGCGCTCGAGGAAACCCGCGCGGATCTCGTAGCGCTGTACTTTTGCGCCGATCCGCGCCTGGTCGAGCTGAGCATCGTGCCGGCCGATGAACACGCCGAGGTCATCCGCACCGAGTACGAGGCGTTTGCCCGCACGGCGCTCGTGCAGCTGCGACGCGTGCGCGAGGGCACACAGCTCGAGGAAGACCACATGCGCAACCGCCAGGCCATCGTGCACTGGCTGCTGGCCCACACCGAGGCGCTGTCGGTGCGCGTGCGCGAGGGCAAGACGTATCACGTGCTCGAGAGCGTGGAGCGGTTCCGCGACGGCGTGGGGGCGATGCTGCGCGAAGTGCAGCGCATCAAGTCGGAAGGCGACTACGCGGCGGCCAAGGTGCTGTTTGAGACCTACGGCGTGCATTTCGACCCCGAGCTACGGAACCAGATCGTGGACCGCGTCGAGGCGCTGAACCTGCCGTCGTATACCGCGTTTGTGATGCCCACGCTGACGCCGGTCACCGATGCGAGCGGCAGGGTGGTGGACGTGCGGATCTCGTACTGCCTCGACTTTGCCAAGCAGATGCTCGACTACTCGGCTGAGCGGCGCGCGCGGGCGTAGATAGGGCAGTGACGGGGACAACGTCGGCCGGACTCCTGGACAGCCGGAGCACGGCGCGGGCGAGCGGCGTCCCGGGATGGGAGTGCTCGTCGGCTCAACTTCGCTCCGCCGTGTCGGGACGTCCTGCCGCGGAGTGGAAGGGCACCCGAGACCACGGAGGACCGCCAGGCCGGCGGTGCTCAGATTCGCCGAACGTGGCGGCTACGCCCTGAACATCCGGCACGAATACGGGACGGCGTCACTGCCGATCGACCTGAAGTAGCTGCGCCTGCGCCACGGGCGCCGCTGCTAGAATCCCCGCATGTGCGACTTCGGCCACCACCATCCTGACGCGACTCACGGGTTCCTCGTGGACGTGCCCGAGATCCGCGCGCTCATCGATGAGACGCGCCGGCTCACCCAGCAGATTCCCGACACGGCCGAACGGGTCGACGCGTTGAAGCCCGCATTTGCCTCGCTGCTTGCCGCGGAAGGGTGGCTGCCCGACGAGTACGGCTCGCCAGACGTCACAAGCGGCATGGGCAGTGGCATCGGCCAGTACGCGCTCTATCGCGCAGAAGACGGCTCGCTCACGCTCTTCTCGCTGGTCATCCCCGCCGGTGCGGAGACGCCCGTGCACGATCACCTGGCCTGGGGTCTGATCGGCGTGTACCGTGGACGCCAGTACGAAACGGTGTATCGCCGGCTCGACGACGGGGTCGACGACGCGCGGGCCGAACTCGAGGTGTCGCGGGCGCAGACGATGGACACCGGCGAGTTCTACGCGTTGCTGCCGCCGCGAGACGACATCCACTTCGTGAAGACGGTGTCGGACGGGCCCTCGGTGTCGATCCACCTGCTGGCCAACGACACGGCCTGTGTCTGGCGGCACCGGTTCGAGCCCGTCACCGGCGTGGTCAAGGCGTTCCGCTCGGGATACAGCAACGCGCCGTGCCCGCCCGAAGACGCCGCGGTCACTTCCGCGCCATAGCCTAGAGCGGTCAGCGGCCGAAGGAGCGCGGATGCCGTTGCGCCCGGAGATAGACCTGCTCTGCCTCGTCGATGTCGCGCGCCACCGCGCGAATGACGGGATCGCGCATCACCCATACGCGCGCCCACACCGTACGGTAGCGCTCCGCGGCCAGCCGCTGCGCGTCGTCGTTGCCTTCGTAGTCGGCCGCCTCGAACGCGGCGCGATAGCGTTGGAGCAGGTAGAGCTCCAGGCCGGGTCTCAGCACGGACCGAGGATGCCAGGCGAGGTACGCCTCCGCGTGCGCAGCCTCGTCGAGCGGCGGGTGGCTGTTGCCCTCGTACTCGAAGTACCCCACGGCCGTCGCGGCGTAGCCCGCCGCCGTCGCTGCCACCCGAGTGGTGCCAGCCGCGGCGACCAGCAGGCCCTCGAGGCCGGGCCGATGGTCGTTGATCTTGTCTTCGTCGCCGGGCTTCCGGTCTCGCCCGAGCCGGGGACGGTACGCGGCGCGCAGGCGCACCCGTGCCTCGTAGCGCCGTCGCGTCTCCACGTCCAAGCGGGAGAGCGTCGATTCCGGTGGCCTGCGCCCGCTGTCGAGCGCGTAGAGCAGCTCGGGTCGACGCGGAGAGATCGTGAATCCGTTGCGCCGTGTCTCTCTGGGATGTGGCGCATGGCTCGGGGCCTCGTCGACCTCGTCAGCGATGGCAGCGCCCACGACATCGAACGTTGGCCGGCTGCGTCGCAACACCACGAGGTATGCGACAGCGGCACGCGTCTGCACGGCCAAGTCGTTCTCGTAAAAGCCCGCCTCGAGTGCGCACCGATAGCGGTGCAGCAGGAAGAGATCGATGCCGTGTCGGACGGTGCTTGCCGGATGCTCCCTGAGATATGCCTCGGCATTCACCGCCTCAGAGAGTGGTCCATCGCTGTAGCCCTCCCACTCGTATGCGAGCACGGCCGTCTGGGCGCGTTCACGCGCAGCCTTGGCGGCGGTTGGATGTCCGGCGATCGCCACGAGGAACGCCTCATGACTTCGCCGCTTCTCGAGCACGGCATCTTCCATGGAGTCTCCAGCTGTCTGCGACGGCATGCGCGACAGGTGTCGATCGCGAAGGCGGAGCCGCGAGTTGATGCCGTCACGAACGTCGCCCCGGAACCGTGTCAGAACGGGCCGGGGCACCCGGCCGTGTGCCAGCGCCCAGAACGCCGGCACGTCGAAACACGCAGAGGGCACCTGTGCCGGCACCGCCTGGCGCGCCGAGACCGCCATGATCCCCACCGCCGCCAGCATGGCGCTCGTGGTCACGCCTAGGAGCGCAGCGCGTAGTTGGGTCACACTTGGAAGCGTATGCCGAAGCTGCCTTCCCTGAACCGATGGCGTGTGGCCACCCTCGTGGCCGCCGCCGTCCTGCGCACTGCCTCCGGATTTGCGCAGGCACCTCTTGCCCCGCTGTCCACACAGGCGTCACTGTCGGCTCGCCTGCTCGTCGTCGAGGACGCGCGCGACCTGAGCTCGGCCGCGCAGACGGCGTTGACCGAAGGCATGAAGAGTCCCGACCCGCGTATCCGCGCCAGGGCTGTGCGCGCGGCTGGACGGTTCGAGACGCCGGCGCTGCTCACGCAGATTCTGCCGTTGCTGTCGGATCCGAACGCGGAGGTGCGCCGGTGGGCGGCGATTGCGGCGGCCAGCTCGGCCCGCATCTTCTCCGGGCAGGCCATCGACGCGCTGCTGGCGGCGCTCGGCACGGCGGCCCCGGCCGACTGGGGCGTGTTCGCGGCGGAACTTGGGCGCATCACCATGCCTGCGCCCGAGGTGTTCGCGCGGGTGGAAAAGGCGCTGGCGTCCGCGCTGCCGCCTGTCACATCGACCGCCCAGGCCGTGCGTCCAGCACGGCGAGTCGCGCGGGCGGCGGATGCCGTCACGATCGAAGGCGCGGCTCGTGGACTCGAGGCGCTGACGCGTGTGAACGGCACGGTTGCGCCGATCTCGTCCGACACACGCGCGAGACTCTTTGCCGTCGTAGAAACACCCGATGCGCCCGGCACAGGGATCTCGGCGCGCGCGCGCCGGCTGGCGCTCGCCGCGCTGCGTAACGGCAAGGCCGTGGACGGACCGCTTGCGCGCGCCGCTGCCAAGGACACCGACGACGAAGTGCGCCGCCTGGCGGTGCTCACGGCGGGTGCCGCGGTGGTGGCAGATGCCGCCGTCATCAGCGAGCCCGACCGCGAGGCCGTGCTCACGGCTGCCCTCGAGGACCCGGAGCCTCGGGTGCGGCTCGAGGCGGTGCGCGGTTGGGGACGCCATCTGCAGGCGCGCACGTGCGAGCCAGTGATGGCCGCCGTGTCCGATCCGAATCCGCTCGTGGCGCTTCAGGCCATCGACCTGCTTGGCGCAGGATGCGCGGCGGCACCCGTGTCAGCGGTGCTGCAGAAGTACGCCGAGGCGCTGCCCGCCACCGGCGCCACCTGGCATCGCGCGGCGCATGCCATCGTCAGTCTGTCCAAGGCATCGCCGACAGATGTGCGTACGCTGCTGCCGCGTTTCGTGGGGCATCCCACCTGGCAGGTGCGCATGTCTGCCGCGCGCGCGGCCGGGCAGACCGGCACCATCGAGGCGCTGGTGCGTCTCGGCAACGACGCGCACGACAACGTGCGCACGGCGGCGCTGGAAGAACTGGTGCGCCTGAAGCGTCCAGAGGGACTGGCGGTGGCCTACGCCTCGCTGACGCGCCCCGATTACCAGCTCGTGATGACGGCGGCGCGCGCCCTGGAAGCTGAGACCGATACACCCAAGGCCACGAAGGCGCTGCTGGCATCCCTGGCGCGCGTCACGGCCGAGGGGCGCGACACCTCGCGCGATCCACGCGTCGCGATCATGACTCGGCTCATCGACACCGGCAGCGCGTCAGACGCCGACCTCGTCTCGCCGTACTTGCGAGACTTCGATCCGAAGGTGGCTGAACTGGCCGTCACGGCGCTGTCGAAGTGGACGGGCGCCACGCGCGACGCCAGCCCGCAAGTGCGTTCGGCCGCCGCGCCCGATGCCGCGGCTCTCGAGAAGCTTCGCGGGCAGCGCCTGCGCATCACGATGGCGGGAGGCGGCGTGATCGAGATGCGGTTGCTGGTGGACGAGGCCTCGGCCACCGTGCTGCGCGTCGCGCAGCTGGCCACACGAGGCCACTACGACGGCCTCACCTTCCACCGCGTGGAGCCGACGTTCGTGCTGCAGGGCGGTAGCCCCGGAGCCAACGAGTTCATGGGCGACGGACCCTACATGCGCGACGAGCCTGGCGTGGCGCACAACCGGGCCACCGTCGGGATCTCCACGCGCGGGCGCGACACGGGCGACGGGCAGATCTTCATCAACCTGGTCGACTCGCCCCGCCTCGATCACGCCTACACCGTGTTTGCGGTCATCGAGCGCGGGATGAACGTGGCCGACGGAGTGCTCCAGGGCGACGTGATGGCAAGCGTGGAACTCGTGACCGCACCAGTGCGGTGAGCATGCGTTCGTCACGGCTGCCACGCGACCTCACGCCGAATGCGCTGTCGGCGGCTGTGACGCGCGCTCGCGCGAGCGGCCGCACGCTGGCCGACCTCACACAGTCCAATCCCACCAGGGCGGGCATCCCGTATCCACTCGACCTCTTGACGTCGCTGGCCGATCCGGCCGGGTTGTCCTACGACCCGGAGCCACTCGGCATGTGGTCGGCCCGCGCGGCGGTAGTGGCCGACTACGCTCGGCGCGGCGTGACGGTCACGCCCGATCGCGTGTGCCTCACGGCCAGTACCAGCGAAGCGTACGCGCTGCTATTCAAGCTGCTCTGCAATCCAGGCGATACGGTGCTCGTGCCGCAGCCGAGCTATCCGCTCTTCGAGCATCTGACGGCGCTCGAGTGCGTGCGCGCGGTGCCCTACGAGTTGGAGCTGCACGGCGACTGGCAGCTGGACGCTGCGGCCATCGCGAGCAGTGTCGACGACCGCACCCGCGCCGTGCTCGTCGTCTCGCCCAACAACCCCACGGGCTCGGTCGTGCGTCCGGCAGAGCTGGAATCGTTGGCCACACTGTGCGCGTCGCGCGGTCTGGCGTTGATTGGCGACGAGGTGTTTGCCGACTACCGGCTCGACGGGTGCCCGCCTGGCAGATCGGTGCTGCAGCAGGACCAGGCGCTGGCGTTCGGGCTCGGCGGCCTGTCAAAATCCGTGGGCCTTCCGCAGGTGAAGGTGGCCTGGACCTGCGTGAGCGGACCCGAGGCCGCGGTGGCCGAGGCGCTGGCCGGTCTCGAGATTGTCGCCGATACGTTTCTGTCGGTGTCGACGCCCGCGCAGGTGGCGCTTCCACGGTTGCTGAGGCACGGTGCCGTCGTGCGCGACGCGATTCGCGACCGCACCGCCCGCAATCTTGCGGTGCTGGCCGAGGCGGTCGGTGCCGTGCCAGCCGTGACTCTACTGCGGCCTGGTGGTGGCTGGTGCGCCGTGCTGCAGGTGCCGTCGCTTGTGAGCGAAGAGGCGCTCGTGCTGGGGCTGCTCGAACACGATGGCGTGCTGGTGCAGCCGGGGTACTTCTTCGACTTTCCGCGCGAGGCGTTCGTGGTGGTGAGCTTGCTTGTCGATCCGGCGGTGTTCGATCCGGCGGTGGCGCGCGTGCTGGCGCGCGCGACAGGAGCCGCATGACCAGGCCGTTGCGCCGCCAGACCGGCATCGGCGTGCCGCTCTTCTCGCTGACGTCATCGCGCAGCTGGGGCATCGGCGAGTTCGCCGACCTGCCGGCGTTTGGCGCATGGTGCGCGGCCGCGGGCCAGGGCTACGTGCAGTTGCTGCCGCTGAACGAGATCTCGCCGGGCGAGACATCGCCGTATTCGTCGATGACGGCGATGGCGTTGGACCCGCTCTACATTCACGTGCCGGATGTGCCGGAGTTCGTATCGAGTGGCGGAGAAGCCGCGCTGCCTGCGGCGCAGCGAGCGCTGCTGGCCTCCGTGCGTGCGGATGCCCGAGTGCGCTACGGCGACGTGCGCGCACTCAAGCTGCAATGCCTGCAGGCGGCCTATGTCCGATTTCGCGATGAGGAGCTGCCGCGCGACACGGCTCGCGCGAGGGCCTTCCTCGCGTATGTCGGCCGCGAGTCGTGGTGGCTCGACGCGTACACGACGTTCCGCGCCATTCACGCCGCCGAGCAGGAACGCGCGTGGTGGGATTGGCCGCTGGGTCTCGCGTATGCCGATCCCGAAGCGCTGCGGCAGGCCACCGCCGCGCACGCCGACGATCGCCAGTGCCGGGCGTACTTGCAGTGGATCGCCGAGGCGCAGTGGCAGGCGGCGCGCGCGGCGGCGCGCGTGCGGGTGTTTGGCGACCTGCCGTTCATGGTGTCGGGCGATAGTCCAGACGTGTGGGCGCGCAAGGACGAGTTCATGCTCGACGCCACCGTGGGCGTGCCGCCCGACGCGTTCAGCGAGACCGGACAGGACTGGGGACTGCCGCCCTGGCGGTGGGACGTGATGCAGGGCACCGGGTTCCAGTGGATGCGCGCCCGCGCCCGTCGCACGGCCGCGCTCTTTGACGGCGTGCGCATCGACCACCTCGTGGGGCTCTATCGCATCTACGTCCGCCCGACCGACGAGGCGCGTCCGAAGGTGTTCTCGCCGCCTGACGAACGCAGCGAGAGCCTGCTTGGCGCGAAGCTGCTCGGCATCTATCTATCCAGTGGCGTGGAGGTCGTTGCCGAGGATCTTGGCACTGTGCCCGACTTCGTGCGCTGGTCGATGGCGCGGCTCGGCGTGCCTGGCTTCAAGGTCATGCGCTGGGAACGCGCGTGGAACGAACCGGGGCAGCCGCTCATCGACCCCGGCGCCTACCCGGAAGCCTCGGTTGCGCTCTCGGGCACGCACGACACCGAGTCGCTGGCGCAGTGGTGGCGCGACCTCCCAGAGGCGGACCGCAAGTCGTGGATGGCGCTGCCGAGCATGCGGGGAGGCGCCGGGCCGGCGACGTCGTTTGTGCCTGACGTGCGCGACGTGCTGTTGAGCGGGCTACTTGCGGCGGCGTCGCGCTACGTGATGTTCCCGTTGCAGGATGTGTTCGGTTGGGACGTGCGCATCAATACGCCGGCCACCGTGAACGACCAGAACTGGACCTGGCGCGTACCCGTGCTGGTCGACCGCTGGCGGGAGTCGTCGGAGTGGACCGAACGAGCCCAGTCGCTGGCGGAGTGGTCGCGCGCTGCCGGGCGAGGGGTCTGACCCTTCGGCACAAGTCTTGTGCCGCCAATTGTAACGGTTGTAACGGGTTGTAACGGGGCCTGTCACCGTTACAACTCGCGGTGATGTAAGAACTGCAACATTGTAGCTATGCCGCCCGCAGCAGCGCCGCTACCGCCATCCCCGCGATGATGGCGGCGGTCGGCAGCCCACGGGCGGCCAGCACGATGGTGATTGCCGTGGCGACGATTCCCGCGACGTCCCCGCGCGCCAGCGTCGCGGTCACGAGCGCGACGATCACCGAGCCACCCAGGTGCTTGAGGAACGCGGTCACGAGCGGCGTCGCAGGCAGTACTTGCGCGATCACGAGGCCGCCAGCGCGAATCAGGTACGTAATGACAGCCATCCCGCCGATGGCGATGGCCGTGGACCTAGCGTCTGGTGTCACGCCACGCTCCTACCGAGGCGCCGACGAGAGCGGCGACGAGCACTTGCCATTCCGCCGCGACGATCCAAGTCGGCACGCGCGTTGCGAGGGCCGCAGCACCCCACGGGACCAAGTCGCGCGGCCCCCGCCACGTCGAGGTGAGCGTCGATGCGAAGAAGAGAACCAGCACGAGGTCCAGGCCGAAGCGGCGCGGATCGCCGAGGGACGGCGCCGCCAGGAATCCGGCCGCGGTGCCGGCCATCCAGACTGTCCACACGGCAAGGCCGCTGCCCACCAGGACGCCGAGGTCGCGTTCGTCCTGGGCGTAGGCCCGCGTGGCGATCGCCCATTGGCCCTCGCCGAGCAGGAAGACCGAGGCCCACGGTGTGGCGCCTCGGTAATGCTTCAGCCACGGCGTGAGCGCGGCGCTGAGTAGCATGAAGCGAGCGTTGACCGCGAAGGTGGAAAACCAGATGGGCGCAAGCGGCAGGGGTGCCGTCCACAATGGCAGCACGGCGAACTGCGCCGCACCAGCAAACACGGAACCGCTCATGAGCATGGTCGCCCACGCCGACAGGTCCACCTGGCGTGCCGCCACGCCGAACCCAGCGCCGAGCACCGCCGAGGCGACACCGAGCGAGACGCTGGCCCGCGCGCCGCGCCTGACGCCGCGCATGGAAAAAACTGCGTCAACACCAGTTGTCACGGTGACAGGCCCCGCGACAAATGGAGACAGAGCAGGCCGGTCACGTTGGCCACGGCGAAGCTGATGCCCTTCAGATTGCGTTCCGGCGGCACGCCGGGAATGGGTCGCGGATAGCCGCTCGCGCCGACACGAATACGGCGCACGGCACCCTCTCGAGCGACGTTCACCAGCGCTTGCTCGCGCGGACGCTCCCAGTCGAGCGTCACGCCGATGGCGAGCGGCAGACTGCCGGGCAGCCAGCGTGTGTCGTCGTCCGCGGCCGCGGCCACGAGCGCGATGCCGGCGCGCGCGGCACGCACCAGCGCCTGGCCGAGCCGCTCTTGGTGTGCCGGATTTGCCGTGCCGAGACTGAGGTTGATGAGATGCACGCGCGCGTCCACCGCCCAGTCGATGGCCGCCACGAGCGCATCGGCGGTCGCGCGTAGTTCGCCGTCGAACACCTTCACCGGTACAAGCGTCGCCTCGGGCGCCTTCTCGAGGATCACCGCCGCCACCGCGGTGCCGTGCCCGAGCCGATCGACCGCGTCCACGCCGCGTGCGCCCGCCGCGTCGAACGACACGCCGCCTTCCACGCCACCCACGTGGGGATGGCCCGAATGCACGCCGCTGTCGATCACGGCCACTCGCACACCTCGTCCGGTGGCGCCCGGGTAGCTCGTCGTCGAGACGATGCCCGCGTTCAGGGACGCCAGCAGCGCGGTCATGCAGGCGCTCCGTCGTCGGCTGCCGCCCTGGTGCCCTCGGGCACCGCGGAGCCCGCGTCGGTCACGCCGGCACTCGCGCCGAACAGCCGTGCGAATGCGCCGCCGGATGTCGCCAGCGCCTGCGGCGAGCCGGTCTCTACCAGCCGCGCGCCTTCCACCACGGCCACCTGGTCGGCTGCCTGCGCCACCGCGGCACGGTGCGAGATCACAATCGACGTGCGCCCGCGCATCACGGCCAGATAACTCTCGACCACCTGGCGTTCCGACGCCGGGTCCAGCGCCGCCGTTGGCTCGTCGAGCACGAGCACCGATGGATTCGCGAGAAACGCACGCGCAATCGCGATGCGCTGACGTTCGCCGGCCGACATCTGCTGACCGCGCTCGCCGACCATCGTGGTGACGCCCTGCGGCAGACGCGCGATGAACGACGACAGCCCGGCCGCGTCGGCCGCACGCTGCACGTCGTCGTCGGTCGCGTCGGGACGCCCGTAGCGGATGTTCTCGGCCACCGTCGCGTGCAGCAGCGTCGGCTCCTGCTCCACGAACACGACGTGGCGACGGATGTCGCTCAACCGCAGCGTGCGCAGATCGCGGCCGTCCACCCGCACCACGCCCTGGTCCGGATCGAGCAGCCGCAGCAGCAGATAGGCCAGCGTGGACTTGCCGCTGCCGCTCGCGCCGACGATGGCCACCGACGTGCCAGGTGGCACCTTCAACGTGAAGTCCTCCAGCACCGCCATGCCGCGCTCGGTGCCAAGCGACACGCGGTCGAACTCGATGTCGCCGCGCACGTGCTCGAGGGCTGTCGCGTCTGGCGCTTCACGCACGTCGAGCGGCGCATCCAGCAGCTCGAGCACGCGCCGCCACGACACCTTGGCCGTGGCGAGCGACGTGTAGAGCCCCATCAGCGCCTGCACGGGCGCGTTGACCCGCGACTGATACGCGATGAACGCCGCGAACGTGCCGAGCGTGAGTGTGCCGTCCACTACGCGCGACCCGCCGTAGAGGAACACCCCCGACGCGCCCAACGACACGATCAGTCCAGGCAAGCCCCCAGCCAGATACGTCAGCCGCTGCATGCCCATCAGCGCCTCGACGAAGCGATCGTTCAGACGCGCGAAGCGGCCGCGCTCGCGGTCTTGCGCGTTCGACGTCACGATGAGCGTCGAGGCCTGCAGCGTCTCGATGAGGAAGCTGCCGATGTCGGCGCTGCGTTGGCGCAGGTCGGCCACGCGCGCTTCCAGCCGGGCGCGGTAGCGCACGAGCATCCACACACTGAGCGGCATCACGGCCGCCGTGAGCAGCGCCAGCTTCCAGTCGAGCCACACGAGCATCGCGACGCAGCCCATCAGGAAGAGCACGTTCCCCACCCACGCCAGGGCGGCTTCCGCGGCCACGCGCTGGATCTCGCCGATGTCGCTGTTGATGCGCGACACGATGTCACCCAGGCGGGTGCGCGCGTAAAAGCGCGGCGACAGCTGCTGCAGATGACCGTAGACCGCCAGCCGCATGTCGAACAGGATCGCTGCCGACACGCGCGTGTAGCGCAGACCGCTCACCACGTTGAGCACGTAGCCCGCCAGGCCGAGCAGCGCGAACAGGCCCACGATGCGCCACAGCGCGGCCACGTCGCGGCCGACGAGCGCGCGGTCGACGAGATCCTTCGACAGGTAGGGCGACACGAGCGACAGCCCCGTGCTGACCAGGCTGATGGCCATCACGAGGGACAGCCGGCGCCAATACGGCATCAGAAACGCAAACGCCCGACGCAGGTCGGCGTCGGGCGGTTTGGGGGCTACGGTATCGGTCGTCACTGCGGTGGCTTGCAACTCAGGTGCGCCGACCCCTCGCGGCCAGGTTGGCCTGAAGAAGCTGGCCGCCCCAGCGGGGCTTGGAAACGCGAGCGCGCGGCACGGGGCCGGACGCTCGCGCCGTTGCGGTGCGCGTCTAGCGGGCCGCTGTTGCCGTTGCCGGCGCGGTGCCGGGCACGACGTAGAGATCGGTGGTCTGGTCGCCGCCCAGCCAGATCGTGCGCAGGTACTTGTGCGTGGCCGCCTCGTAGACGTCGAGCGTGGCACCGGCGACGTAAACGTAGAAGAGCTTGCCGTTGGTGCTCACGCGGATGCCCAAACGCGGCCGGCCTTCGAACTTGGTGCGCATCAGCACCTTGTGGTTCTCGAGGTCGAAGGTCCAGAACTCGTAGTTGTCGGTCTCTTGCGTGATGCCGTAGCCACGCTTGCCGTCTGGCGACTTGGCAAACGGCGCGACGTTGGCCGCGGGGCCGATGGGTTGGAAGTCGAGCTTCCGCGCGTTCAACTCCACGCGGCCGATGCCCATGAGGCGGCGCGCCCGCGCCGGGTCCTGCATCGTGAACAAGCCGGTGAACATGCCGGGCGGGTCGTTGAAATCGTGCACCGGCCCCAGGTTGATACGGCCCAGGCCCATCTCGGTCGGCTGTCCATAGGGCCACGACTCCACCTCGGTGAAGGTCGTGGTCTCGAGCACCGTGACCTCTTCGCCGAAGATGAACAGGTTCTTGCCGTCGGGGCCGATGCGCATGTTGATGGTCTCGCGCTCGTCGCCGCGCGGCCAGGGGATGACCTGCCCGAACTGATGCGTCGCCAGGTCGTACTTCTGGATCACCGTCGGCCCGATCTCCCAGCGGTCAATGAGTTTGGTGGCCGTCCGGTACAACAGGATCAGGAATGTGTTGGCCGGGTCTGGCTGCACGTTCAGAACGCGCACGTGCTTGTTGCCGACGGTCAGTTTGAAGGTGTCGATGGTCTTGCGCGTGGTCATGTCCACGATTTCGATCTGTTCGAAGCGCGAGTCGAGCGCGTAGAAACGCGTGCGGTCGGGCGACGGCGTGATGGAGCGGGGGATGGTCTTGAGCTTGATCGTCTCGACCAGCTTCTCGGTGGTCTCGTCGTAGACCTCGACCTCTCCCTTGTACGTGCCGATGTAGAGCTTGCCGTTGCCGCCATTCACGGCCAGAGGCTTGGCCGCACCCTTGGACTGGCTCAACAGCGCGGGGGACACCAGCACGGTGACCCCGAGAATGGCCGAAGCGGCCACGATGCGTCGCATGAGAGAACTCATCCTGGGAACACCAGGTCGATCTTGCGCCAGTCCTTCTGGGCCACCGCGCACTTGGCGGTCCAGTCGGGCGCGTGGTTGAGCTGATCGGGCACCTGCGCGGGCCAGAAGCAGCCCATGTGGCAGTCGAACAGGTCGCGCTCCACTGGCGAGCACAGCCCGGCCGTGCCGCCAGCGTGGTCGGCCTCCCAGCCCGGCGAGAACACCGTCGAGCAGCCTGGCGGAATATGCGGCTTCTCGGGCTGCTGGGGCGGACCGCCGCCTTGCAGCGCAACCACGTCGGCTTCCGTGCTCTTCACAACGAGCGCGGCCTTGCGATTAATGGCGTTGAGGTGCTTCATCATCGTCTCCGTCGAACTGTCGTAGGAACCCGGGATTCTTCACGGCCAACTCGCCGTA
>JANORI010000014.1:0-5283 GCA_031415235.1 Acidobacteriota bacterium
CGGCCGCAAGACACACGTATGCTGCCAGCACTTTCATCGTCGAGCCTCCCCGCCGCGCGCGGTCACCGGCGCCAGCATGCGCCACACGCTATCACGCCCATGCGCGCCTCGCGTGTCACCTGGGGCGTGTTATCCTCCGCCGCCAGCACCCATTTCCGAGGCTCGCATGGACCCGATGTTCCTTCCTGGCGTCGAAGACGCCCCGTCGCCCGGCCCGTGGGCCAACGCCATCCGGATGATGCGCGAGCGCGGCACGGAGTATCCGCAGATCTGGCATCTGTTCGCGTTCCTCCCGCATGCCACGCAGCACCTGGCGCGCTTCACGCAGGAGATCCTGCGCGGTCCAGCGCCACTCAGTCCGGGATTGCGCGAGTTGATCGCGGCCTACACCTCGGTGCGCAACCACTGTCCGTTTTGAACCAAGTCGCACGCCGCAGTTGCGGCGGAACTGCTCGGCGACGAGCCGCTGGTCACGAGCGTGATGCAGGGGTTGGAGACATCGCGCCTGGATGACAAGCACAAGGGGCTCTTCCGGCTGATCGACACGGTGCATCAGGACGCAGCGCGACGCCCTCCCACGGCGCCTGGTTGCCGCGCCACAGTCGCCGACGGATGTTCGTCCGGATGGAGGCGACCGCCTTCCGGGAAGGCTGGGCACCGTTGTAGCGTCCGCCGGTTCGCGGTGAGTACAACGGACCGAAGGTGTAGCCGAGGAAGTCGAACGAGTCACGTCGGGCATCGCACACCCGCGTCTTGTCCTCGTTCAGTGTGTGCCCGATGCTGGCCATCCATCGCCGAATCGTGGCGAGCACCTCGGCGGCGTCGTGCCGACAGAGGACCACGAAGTCATCAGCGTAGGTCACCAACACCGCGCCGTACCGTCGGTCAAGACCAGGTGCGAACCGCCTTGATGAATCGATGCATGTAGATGTTCGCCAGCAGCGGCGAGACCACCCCACCTGCGGTGTCCCTCGAGTTGCCTTCTTCCCGCCGCTCATCCGTCGATGTCCCCGCTCGTCGGTCTCCCCGGCGCCTCCAGCCACATCTTCAGGAGATGCAGCATCTTCCCGTCACTGATGCGGCGCGCGACGCACCGCAGGAGCGCTGAGTGCGGAATCGTATCGAAGTATTTGTACAAATCGGCGTCAACGACTTCGGTGTGCCCCTCATCAATCGCCCGGTGGACGGCCCGTACCGCATCGAGCGCACCCCGCTTGGGACGGTACCCGTAGGCCGCCTCATCGAAGTCCGCTTCGAAAATCGGTTCGAGCACCAACGTCGCCGCGGTCTCCACGACCCGGTCGCGGATTGTGGGAATCCCGAGCGGACGCTGGCCGACGCCACTGGCTTTCGGAATCATCACCCGTCGGACCGGCTGCGGGGTGTAGCGTCCGGTCCGAAGTTCCTCTCGTAGTTCGCCGAGCCAACGCGCCACGCCGTAGACCTCGATGCGGGCAAAGGTGTCCCCATCCACGCCAGGCGCGCCGCCATTGGACCGGCTGAGCGCGAACGCGTGCGCGAGAATGTCTTCACGCTACACCTTGTCGTACAGGCAGTGGAATCGCCGAGTCGGTTCCTGCTTGGCCGTCACGTACAGCGCGCGTTGGAGCGTCCGGATTCGTTCGGGAGTTGTTAGGCTCACGCCAATCCCCCTCTCCTCAGCTCGTCCACGCGCACCTCGAACCAGGGCGCCTTCCCTCCACCGGCGTTACCCGGTTTCCGCAGTACTATGCGCCCCTCCGACTCCTGTCGTGCCCGGCTCCCGATGGAGCCGTTGTCAGGGCACCCTGGCAGCCCGACAGGTCTCCCGTGTTGCGAATCATTGCGTATGCACGTGCCGCGCCCACTACCCCGGCGAGCAGGTCGACCGTCACATGTCGGTCCGTCTGGTCGACCTCGGCGGCCTTCGTCTATTCAGAGGAGACTCGGCGCCCGCATTCAAACTCTCGAGGCCTGCTCAGGCTTCACTCGCGTTGCGGCCCGTACACTTGCTGGGCTCGCCCGAGGCGGACCTCTGCCCCCGGAGCTTCGACGGCTCGGTCGCCCTCGCCCTCGTCCGGGTAGCTACCAAGGCGTACCGACACTTCCTTGGGCCGGACTTGCACCGGCTGCGTTGATTCGCCTTTCACGGCGCACTCTCAAGCTCCTTGGCTTCGGTATCTGGACCGCGCGCGACGATCGGCCGACCGTCACCTTTCCGGCCCGCCAGTACAGCGCAGATGGCAGACGTCGCACGTTCACGCTGCTGCGCGACGTCGCGGGGCACACGGCAGCAGTCGCCCTGCGCGATGTCATCCTGCAGGCGTATGCCGACACGCATGGGGACCACGCCGAGCCCGCGGCGCTCGAAAAAGCGTGACCAAGGGGGCGCCATACCGGCGCCCCCCAATCGCCGCTTCCATGCATGGCCACCGGGACGGGTTCCTCTACCCTGCGCGACAAGTCATTTCCCAACCTCCAGGCCGGCCAGTCGGAGCGCATCAGAGCAACGCCCTGGCGCAGCGTTGCCGACGACCGGTTCTCTAGCCACGGCTGCGATAAGCTTCGAGGGGACGACGGTTTGCGGGTGTAGGGTGGCCGGCGTTGTCGACCTGCTGCGAAGGCGAGCCACCGCGTGGTCGAGGGCAAGTGTGCCCCAGCGCCAGAGGGGAGTCCACATGTGGAGACTGATCGCAGTGTTGGGGCTCGGGGTCACGACCCTTACTCCGCAGCCAACGTACGCCGCTGAGTCTTTCCAGGAGACAACGAAGGTGCTCACTAGCGCTTCAGTGATCGCTTTTGCCGCCAGCGCTGACCTGACGCGCACACGCCAGTTCTATGCTGGAGTCCTCGGCCTAGCCGTGGTCGAGGAGGATTCGACGTTGCTGGTGCTCGACGCGGGCGGCACCCAGCTGCGGATCTCGAAGGTAGACAAGCCAAGCGTCGCACCGTACACCGTGCTTGGCTGGCGTGTTCAGAACATCGGCGACGCGGTGACCGCCCTGCGCACCAAGGGTGTGACTTTCGAGCGCTTCCCAGGCTTGCCTCACGATGCGAGCGGAATCGCAACGTTTGGCAACGGAGATCGGGTGGCGTGGTTTAAGGACCCGGATGGGCATCTTCTGTCGCTGACACAGTTCGCCCACTGAGGCCCTGCCACAAGGCGGCGACGCGGTGCCACTTCGCCGGCCTGGCTAACTCAACATCGGTAATGAGTGACGGCGTAGCGTAGATGTGGCGCCTGTCGGCGCCGTCGATCGGCTGAGATTAGCCGAAGTACTTGCTGACGTCAGTCAGGCTCGGCGAGATCCCAGGGATGCTCCGTCAGGAACGATGCGGGCGACACAATCCGAACGCCACGAAACGGATCAAGGGCCAGGAGCGCGCGATCACCCGTGACGATGTGAGACGCGCCGCTCTCGATCGCACACTCGAGGACACGGTTGTCGTCGGGGTCGCGACAGTCCGTGAGCGTGGCCGAAGGCTCGACAAGGGTCCAAATCAGACTGAGCCGAAGTTGAACCTCCAACAACCGACTGCTCTCCCAGTCGAAGCGTTCCTCAAGCACCTCCAACAGTTCGGTCTCGAGCACGGTCGAAGAATAGAGCGGGAACTCCCCAGCACAGGCCGCCAGAAACAGCGCTCGCGGAGATCCACCGTAGTTCAGCGCCGACACGAAGATGTTCGTGTCAAACACGACCCTAATCACCGGGTTCCGGTTTTCGCGCGTTCACGGCTTCGTCGTACGGCGCGAACGGCGCGAACGGCGTCAGCGTCAGTCCGCACCGCTCGGGGGCGACTTTCGCCATAGGCCATCAAGCCACCCCACGCCGTGCGCTCGCGCTTGTACACCCGCAGCGCTTCCTGGACGAGCCCGCTCATCGTACGATTCTCTTCCTTCGCCAACGCCTCGGCTTCGGTCAGCATCGCGGCAGGGAGAGAAATGGAGAGGACTTTAGATGTTCGCATGTTCTTATAATTAGTAATACTATATAGCACTTCGTACTAGCAAGTCTTTTTCGTGTTGCCCGTACGCCGGGACTGCAAAGGCGACGATGCGAGTCCCGGAAACGCCATTCCACGCGACGTTCGCTAGCTCTAGGCAAGTGGCGCGACGTCGGCGCACCGAGAACGGTCGCAGACGTCAGGGTAAAGACTCCCCGTAGCTGGATTTGACGGTGACCGGGCGCTGGGCTGGGCGCTCGCCGCAGGCTTGGCCGGAGCGGCACTCACGCCGGTGCGGGAAGTGTTCGTCGGGGTGGTGCCGATCATCGGACGCTGGATCGCGATGACGTCGGCGCAGGCCGTCGGTCGCAGGCGCGCTACCGCTCTGCTCTTGCTCTTCCTGGCAGTGTCTGGCGCGCCTCTGGTCTGGTGGCCGGGGCTGCAGTCGGCACACTACGGTCGCGCGATCGTGATGACCAATAAGGGGACAGCGACGCTGGCGTTGGGCAACAACTGGCAACAACCCACGAGGCGCTGCGTCGCTGGTGGGTGCTCCCGGCAGTGGTCGCGACCGGCTGCGTCTCACACATCGTGACGCTCTCGTCCCACCGATTCGCCGTGCCATTCCTGCCGGTCGTGTTCGTGATCATCGCCGGGCCGATGGCGGGAGTCATTGCGGCCGGCTGGCACTGGACGACCGCTCGTCGCCGTGCATGCTTCTGCGAGCCGGCCCTGCGTCACTGGGCGTCACCGACCTCTACTTCGACGAGGCGGCCCTCGTTCGACCCATGTTCCCGAGGTCCGACGCTGCGGCGCCAGCCGCGTGCTGGCGGTGCTGGCAGTGTAACCACTGACGACCGGCGGTCTGGGGGTGAAGCGGTCAGACCATCCTCGTTGCAAGCTGCACGGCGCCGCCCAGATTCATGGGCCCGCTGACCAGCAGCATCCACCGCATCACGGGGCCGAGCACGTGGTCACACCTTGACGAAGTAGGGGATGACCACGAGCACCACGCCGATGGCCACGGTCATCACGACGTCATCCACGAAGTAGGGATAGGCCATCAGCGCCAGGCCGCACGTCAGCGGCACGACGGTCGTCTGCTTGCGGCCGTACAGGAAGAAGCCCGCTCCAACGGCGCTGAACAGGAAGCCCCACAGGAAGGTGGCCACGGAGGGCCTACTGAGCGAGGGCCTTCGGATCGATGCCCTTGCCCAACGTGAACGACGCGCCGACCGCGCCGACCACCGCGTTCTTGCGCGCCAGCCCGAGCGTCTGGCGGATGCGGAACACGGCCTCGATGCCGGTGCAGTGCGCGCCGAGCAGATAGGCCAGCCGCGCGTCCTTGAGCTTGCCCGC
>JANORI010000015.1:0-1753 GCA_031415235.1 Acidobacteriota bacterium
CCGGGCCGCGCCCTGCGTGGCCCTGGCTACCAGGGCGCCCGCTAGGAGATGCGATGTTCAGAATCGCTGTCGGCTCAGCGCTCCTCGTCGGCCTGGCCGCGTGCTCCTCGCCAGAACCTCCGAAGATGACCTACCCGACGACCGCAAGAGTCGACCACGTGGACACCTACCACGGCGTGTCGGTGCCCGACCCGTATCGCTGGCTCGAAGACGACCGCTCCGCGGAGACGGCTGCGTGGGTGGAGGCGCAGAACGCGGTCACCTTCGCGCACCTCGACACGATTCCGTTCCGCGCAGCGCTCACGGCGCGGCTCGAGCAGCTCTTCGACTATCCCAAGTTCAGTGAGCCGGTGCGCCGCGGCATCACCCACTTCTTCTCGAAGAACGACGGCTTGCAGAACCAGGCCGTGCTCTACCGTCAGCAGGGGCTCGACGGCGCGCCCGAGGTGCTGCTCGATCCCAACACGTTGTCGCCTGAGGGCACGACCAAGCTGGGCGTCTTTTCCTTGTCGAAGGACGGGAGCCTCGCTATCTACGGATTGTCCGAGGGCGGATCGGACTGGCTCGAGTATCGCGTGCTCGATGTCGCCACGAAGAAGCCGCTCAACGACGTCGTGGAGTGGGTCAAGGTGTCGGGCGCGGCCTGGGCGGGAAGGGGCTTCTTCTACAGCCGCTATCCCGCCAGTGACACGGGCAAGGACCTGTCGGCCAAGAACGTCCACCATCGCGTGTTCTACCACCGCATCGGCACGCCGCAGTCGGCCGATGAGCTCGTTTATGGCGACGCCGCGAACCCCGAACGCTTCCACACGGTCGAAGTGACAGAAGACGAGCGTTTCGCGATCCTGACCGTGTCGGATCGCGGCAAGGGGAAGAAGGGCAACGCCGTCTTCTATCGCGACCTCACATCGAGGGACACGACGTTCAGGCCCATCGTGGCCGAGATCGGCGATGACTCGTTCACGGTGGTGGACAACGTCGGCGGCGCGTTTCTCGTCCAGACGAATCACCAGGCGCCCAACGGCCGCGTATTCCTGTTCGACCCGAAGAAGCCGGCCGAGAGCGAGTGGACCGACGTGCTGCCCGAGCGCACAGAGCCGCTCGACGGCGTGGGCACGGGCGGCGGCAAGATCTTCGCCAGCTACCTGAAGGACGTGATCTCGCGCGCGTACGTGTTCGACATGACCGGGAAGCTCGAACACGAGATTGCGCTGCCCGGGCCCGGCGCCGTGAGCGGCCTGGGCGGCCGGAGCGACGACCCGCACGTGTTCTACACCTTCACGTCGTTCAACTACCCGCCCACGATCTTCCGGTACGACATCGCCACGGCGGTGTCGTCCGTGTTCCGCAGCGTGGACATTCCGGGCTTCGCGTCAGACGCCTACGAAGTGAACCAGGTGTTCGTGTCGAGCAGGGACGGCACCACGGTGCCGATGTTCCTGACCTACAAGAGGGGGCTGCAACTGAACGGGCAGAACCCCACGCTGATGTACGGCTACGGCGGATTCAACATCACGGTGGGGCCGGCCTTCAGCGCCCTGCGCATTGCGCTCCTGGAACAGGGCGTCGTCTACGCGTCGGTGAACCTGCGCGGCGGCGGCGAATACGGCGAGGCCTGGCACGTGGCTGGCACGAAGCTGCAGAAACAGCACGTCTTCGACGACTTCATCGCCGCGGCCGACTGGCTCATCGAGAACAAGTACACATCCTCGCCAAAGCTGGGCATGACGGGCGGTTCGAACGGCGGCCTGCT
>JANORI010000016.1:0-7188 GCA_031415235.1 Acidobacteriota bacterium
GCCCGTAGAAGTATCGCAGCCGTCGCACCTTGGCCCACGCCGAGTAGATACCCAGCGTGACGACGCTCAGCAGCAGGTTGACGATCCAGATGCGGAAGTACTCGCCGGCGGTGCCCGTGAAGAAGAACGGCCTCGGACGAAGGTCCACGGGCGGCGGCGGCAGTAGTGGCACCTCCGCCGGTGGCTCATCGGCCGGGAGGGGCGGACGACCGTCGACGGGCGGCGCAGGTGGCACCGGCAGAACGTCGTCCGGCCGTTCGGTCATTCTGGTCGTAGTGTACGCGAGAGTGTGGACCGGCCGAACTCGCGCCACGTGCCGTCTTTCGACTTGACGCGGTCGATGACGTCGAGGCGATCCGGTGAGGTCAGCCGATAGGTGGTCTCGCCTTCCTCGGTATCGGGCGTGCCCCACGCGGCCACCAGCGTGCCGCCGGTACTCGTGGCGGCAATGGGGCGCACCAGTCCACTCGAGTCGAACCATGTGGCGCGATAGCGGCCGGGTCCGGCCGTCTGGTAGTAGGCATGGCCTTCGAAGCGCTGCGTCTTGGGCTCCGCACCGATGTGGCTCACGAACGTGAGACGCGCGAACCGGTTGGCCAGGACGGGTGCCCAGTCCATCTGCACGCGCGACGGCTGGCCCAGAATGACGCCGGTGCCTGCCCAGTGACCCTCCAGCTCGGCCAGTACGCCAGCAGCCACGGGCGGGGCGGACTGCGCCGAGGCCGCGCGCGCGCCAACAGTCACGAGCAGGAGCCAGAGGCCAAGTGCGACGAGCGACGTCCGATGTTCGGTCATGCGTACCTCGTTCGATAGTCGACTGGCGGCTGCCGATTTCGACTTCGTGGGGGTCAGGAGCGCACCGGACGCCATCCGACCCCCTCCACCAGCTCGAACCGGATCTCTTCGAGCGGCTCACTGCCCGGTGGCAGCGGGTAGGCCGGATCGCCGGGCAGCATCAGGGTGGCAAGACCTTCGTTGACGAGCCCGGGCTGAATGCGCACGATGGGCGTCGTAGCTGCCCACTGCCACGCCTCGTCGATGGACGTGAACCTGGCCAGACGGATCAGTGTGACCCAGGTGGGCGGAGGCAGCATGATCTCGCCACGTTCCGCGCGCGCCACTGCTTCGAGCGGGGTCAGCCAGTCGAGGGCGGTGGTCTCGCCGTCGTCGTGCGACGCCTGCTGCCCCGCGGGCACCCGCGCCAGCAGGAACCGCGTGTCGTATCGGCGCATCCCGATCTCGGGGGTGACCCAGTGCGCAAACGGCATCACCGCATCGAGCGCCACGCGTAAGTACCGGGCGGCCAGGTGCTGCACGAACGACGACGTGGCCGGCAGCGACGCGCGGATCGCGGCGGCCGTGGCGTCGTCGGCCATGGCGCCACTGACGTCTCGCGCCAGCAGCACCCCGGCCTCTTCGAGCAACTCGCGAATGGCCGCGACCCGGTACCGGGCCTCGTCGGCGGGCGTGAGATCGACCAGGCGCCCCAGCGTATCGAGGCCATCGCACGCCTCAACGGGCAGGGCCGTATCGGTGTCATCGACGCTTCCGCCCGGGAACACGTGGGCGCCGGCCATGAAGGCCACCTGGTCATTGCGCCGCACCATCAACACCTGGAACGGCATCTCGCACGCCGGGCGCAGCACGATGACGGTCGCGGCAGGACGCGCGGGCACGGGCACGGGCGGGGGCGGGGTCATCGGGGTGCAGACATTCTGGCACCCTTCGCGCGCGGAGCCCGCACGCGATCGAGCACGACCACTGCCTCCACGTGCGGCGTATGCGGAAACATGTCGACGGGCTGCACGGCCACCACGGCGTAGCCGGCCTGCAGGATGGCTGGCAGCTCCGCGGCAAGTGACTCGGGATTACACGACACGTAGATCACGCGGGCGGGCGCGATCCGGCCGAACACGCCGTCGAGCACGGCCGGCGGACAGCCGTGGCGGGGCGGGTCGAGCACTACGGCATCGAATGTCTGGCGCGCTACGGTGGGCAGGGCGTCTTCCACGCGCCCGCCGATCAGCCGCACGGCGCGCGGATCGAGCCGGTTCACGTCGAGGTTGCGCGTGGCATCCGCCACCGCGTCCGGGTTCTCTTCCACCGCCGTTACCCGATAGCCGCTGGCGGCGAGCGGCAGACTGAAGAGGCCGCTGCCTGAATAGAGGTCGAGCACGCGCGTGGCCCCGTCGGGTATGTGTGCCAGCACGAGGTCGACGAGCGCGGCCGCGGCCGTCGGATTGGTCTGGAAGAACGCGGTCGGCGACACCAGGAACGTCGGACCGACGCGCCGTTCGCGCACGTACGCGTGACCGTCGAGGCGCAGCGTCTCGCGTCCCACCATGTACGACGACGGCCGGTCATGGATGTTGACGAAGAAGCCGTCCGGCCGGTCGACCGACGCCAGCAGCGCGCGCACGGGCTTGCGCAACGAGGGCGCGTTGCGCGTGACGACCAGCATGGCCACGGCGTCACGCTCGTCGGCGCTGGTGCGGACGATCACGTGACGCAGCACGCCGGCCAGATCCGCACCGGCGGCCGGCACGCGCGCCCGCGCCAACTCGTCGCGCAGCCGGAAGGCGATGCGGTTGGCACGCGCGCCATGCACGGGACACTCGACGACCGGCACCACCGTGCGGCCGCCAGCCGCGTAGTGGCCCATCACGAGCGCGCCGTCGGCTCCCCGGTCGAAGACGAACGCCGACTTGTGCCGGAAGTGCCACGGCATGCCGTCGTCGCCGACGGGCATGGGCACGACGGCGTCGACCGGCGGCAGGTCCCGGTCGACGCGCCGCAGCAGCCCGTCGAGCGCGTCTCGCTTCCGCGCGAGCTGTTCGGCGTAGGGCACGTGCTGCCACTGGCAGCCGCCGCAGCGCCCGGCGTGCCGGCAGCGCGGCGTCACGGCGCCAGCAGGCACGCTACTTGACGCCGAGCAGTTCGACCTGGAACAGCAACACCGCGTTGGGCGGGATGTCGCCGCCGGCGCCGCGCGCACCGTAGCCCATGTTCGACGGGATCGTCAGAATTCGGGTGCCGCCCACCTTCATCCCGGCCACGCCCTGATCCCAGCCGGCAATCACCTGGCCTGCGCCGAGCGGGAACTCGAACGGCTCGTTGCGGTCCTTGGAGCTGTCGAATTTCTTGCCGTGCTTGTCGGCGGCGGTCGGGTCGTAGAGCCAGCCGGTGTAGTGCACCGACACGGTCATGCCCGGACGGGCTTCGGCGCCGGTGCCCACCTTGGTATCGTCCTTCACGAGAGCACTGACATCGGCCACGTGAGTCTCCACTGCAGCAGGGGCGGCCGCAGCCGCCGGGGCGCTGGTGGTGGGGTCGGCCGCCTTGGGCTCGCCGCCACCGCACGCGATGAACGAGAGGGATAGAACCACGGGAACGAGATGTGATGCACGCATCCCCCGATCATCCTTCTCTGCACGGGTCGAGGTCAACGCGGCGACGAAGTCGCGCTCAGCGCGCGGCGCATTTCCGAGGCCACCCACGGGGCTTCTTCGGCCTTGAGGATGGGCGAGGCCGATGGGTTCAGCAGGTTGAGCCCTTCGGTTTTGCCGATGTAGACAGCGTTCTCGAGCCGCACCACCTTGCCATACTCGGGACGTGGATAGGAGCGCGGGACGGGCCGCAGCCCGCGCCAGACGCGCACGGCGTCGCTTGCGATGGCAACCTTGCGCACCCGGGTCGACCAGGTGGCGAAGGCGAGGGGACCAAGGACACACGACCCGAGCGCCCATTCGATCGGATAGCCCGCCACCAGGTCCGAGGCATACGGCACTACGGGAATCCACGACGTATAGGCCGACAGTTGCGGCAGGCCGACGGCCTCCGGCAGCAGGCGCAGTGACGCCAGCGCCACGCCCACACTACCGACCCAGAAAACGAACCCAAGATAGAACTTGATGGGCACTCCGTAGTCGATCGTCGTCGTGCCACCCAGTTGCGCGATCTCGATTGACGTGGCGGCGGGGCGCGCCACGACAAGGTCGCTCTCGCCGGCGTCCTTGCCCAAGGCGCCGGCAGCGGCGGCCCAGATGTCGCTCGGCGTGACATCGTCGCGGGTGAGGACGCGGCCCAACTCGCCTCCCGGCTCGGCGGCGGCGGTGGCACGCTGCAGAAACGCGTCGTCCACACCATTGGTCCAGCGGCGCGTGTTGAGATCCAGTTCGTGGATGACACCTTCGGCCAGCGCGAAGTGTGCCGCCATCTCCTGAATGGACTCGAGCGACGTCGTCGAGGCGATGCCCGGCTCGAAGAGCGCGCGGCCGTAGTGCACGCCGATGTAGGCGCGGTTGTTCTTGAACGCCAGAAAGAGCGGCTTCCCGGCGCGTTGCCGGAGCGCCAGGATCTGCTCCATCATCGCCGGCGTCAGGATGTAGCGCGCTTCCACTTCGTCGGACGCGTAGACTGTAAACGCCTGCTCGAACTCGGGGTTCTCGAGCGCCACCTGCGTGAGCCCCGCCCGGCTGCCGAGCTGACTCGATGACGCGTCCTCGGGCTGCACGATCGTCACGCCGCGCAGCGTCTTGTTGAAGTCGAGATGGAAGAACAGGCCGTGGAACACCACGACGGTCGTCTTGTTCTTGCCGCCCGTGGAATAGGCACTGCGGACCTCCGCCGCTTCAAACGGGGTCTGCCCGATGGTGCCGTGCACGCGGTCGTCACTGACGCATCCCCCGCGCGGGTTGAAGAGCCCGGGTTCCTCGAAGTCGGCCTTGGCGACACCGTGCGCTGGCGAGTACGTCGCCGAGGGGCTCACGATCTTGAACACCTCCGATACCACCTCGTTTTTGAAGCGGTTCTTGTAGTTGCTGTAGGCGGCGTATCCCGGAATCAGGAACTTGAAACCGGCAATCAGGACGCCAACGAAGATGAGCCCAAACGACAGGACTCCGGCCAGAAAGGCGAAGCCGGAAGGCAGCACGAGAGTGACGAGGTCGCTCAGAAAGAACAAGGCAAAGGGGATGCCGATGCACAGCAGCCCTTTCGTGAGGTAGCCCTTGAGGGACAGGCGCAGCGATTCGAGCGCCGCGATCCTGGGCTCGAGCGTGGTGGCGTACAGATCGGCGATGCGCGCGGGAGTGGTCACAGCAGGTCAGGCCTTGGTGTTGGGCACGGCGCGTTCCGCCGACGACGCTTCGAACAACGGTTTCCGCGAGAAGCCGAACGGCCCGGCCAGTAGGTTGGCAGGGAATACCTCGATGGCGGTGTTGAGCGACGTCACGGCCGCATTGAACGTGCGACGCGCCGCGGCAATCTGACTCTCCACCTCGTTGAGCGACCGCTGCAACATCGTCACCGACTCGCTCGCCTTCAGTTCCGGATACGCCTCGGCGCGCACGATGAGGCCGCTCAGCACGCCCGACATCTGCTGGTCGAGCGCCATGCGCTCGTCGGGGGATGCATTGGGCGCCGACGCCCGCTCGCGCAGCGAGGTGAGCTGCTCAAAGGTGCCGCGTTCGTGGCCCATGTACTCGCGCATCGCCTCGACCACCTTCGGGATGAGGTCGCAGCGCTGCTCGAGCTGCACGTCGACTGACGAGAACGCGTTCTCGACGCCGTTGCGCAGACGCACGAGCCGGTTATAGAGCGACATGACGAACCCGAGCAGCACGACGACAACGGCGACAAGGACGACGACGGGGGACATAGGAACCTCCAGGCTCAACGAGTAGAGCGCGATTATCCTCGCTTCGCCCTCCTTGACAAGGGCAGACGCGGCCCCCACCATGCGGCATGCACGGGTTCGGCGGAATGGTCGGCGTGGCGATCGTGGCGGCCGTATGCGTGGCGGCGTCGCCGGCGGCGCAGCCGCCCGCGCCCAACCTGGTGTTCTATAACGGCACGGTTATCACCGTGGATCGCACATTTTCGGTGGCCGAGGCCGTGGCGGTCACCGGCGATCGCATCACGGCCGTCGGCGCCTCGGCGCGCATCCGCGCCCTTGCCGGCAGCGGCACCGCGCTCGTCGACCTGCGTGGACGCGCGCTGATCCCCGGCCTGATGGACAACCACCTGCATTCGCCTGGCGGCGGTCCTGGTGTCGACCTGTCGCGGGCGCGCTCCCTCGACGACGTGTTCGCGGCCGTGGCGGCGCGCGTGCGCATCACGCCGGCGGGCGCCGTGGTGGTGTCCAACAGCGATTGGCACGAGGCGCAACTGCGCGAGCGGCGCCTGCCCTTGCGCGACGACCTCGACCGGGTGGCGCCGAGTCATCCCGTGGTACTCGTGCGCGGAGGCCACGAGTACATCGTCAACTCCGCAGCGCTGCGGCGCTGGCAGATCGACGAGCGCACGGCCGAACCCGCGGGCGGACGTCTCACGCGCTATCCCGACGGCCGGTTGAACGGCGAGCTCGTGGATACCGCCAGAGCGTTCGTCACCCTGCCGGCGCCCGCCGCGCGATCGCGCGACGAGCAGATTCAGGCGCGCGTGGCCGACTACGCCAAGCTGCACGCGGTGGGTCTCACCACCGTGCGACATCCCGGCATCTCGGTCGACGACTTCCGCCTGCTACAGGAGATGCAGCGTCGAGGGGTGCTGACGATGCGCGTCAACGCGCTGCTACGTCCCGGCGGCAGTCCGCAGGCGATCGCCGCCACGCTCGATGGCTCCGGGCTGACGCCGGATGCGGGCGACGAGTGGTTGCGCGTGGGCGGCGTGAAGCTGGCGGTGGACGGCGGCTTCGAGGGCGGCCTCATGCGCGAGCCCTATGCCGAGCCCTGGGGCGAGAAGGGCACGTTCAAAGGGCTGCAGACGCAGTCGACCGAGGCGTTCGAGGCTGCCGTGTTCGCGCTGAACGACCGCGGCTGGCGCGTGGCCACGCACGCCGTGGGGGATGCGGCAATCGACCTGGTGCTGAACGCCTACGAGCGTGCCAACGCGCGGAAGTCGATCACGACGCGGCGCTGGTCGATCGAGCACGCGTTCATCGGCCGACCCGATCACCTGCCGCGCATGAAGGCCCTGGGTCTGGCGCTGGCGGTGCAGGACCACCTGTACCTGGCGGGTCCGAGCCTGGTATCGTACTGGGGCGCGGCACGCGCCGCCCTCACCACACCCGTGAAGACCTACCTGGACGCGGGACTGCCGGTGTCGTCGGGCACCGACGCGCCCGTGGTGCCGTATCCGCCGCTCTGGACGCTGTACCACTTCGTGACGCGCGACACGATTGCCGGC
>JANORI010000017.1:0-2049 GCA_031415235.1 Acidobacteriota bacterium
AATCTCGGGCGTACGCAGACCGGGTGAGGCGCGTTCTATCGGCGCGTCGCCTTCCGCATCGGCACAGCCAAAGCCATCACCGCCACCGCCCGCAAGCTGGCGATCCTGGTCTATCGCACGCTCAAAGACCGCCTCGTCTACATTGACCCCGGTGCCGCGCCGTATGATGCGCAGGACCGCACCCGCCTCGTGCGTCGCCTCCGACACCGCGCCGAACATCTCGGCTTCGGCCTGGTCAACCTTGCGACCGGTGAGGTCGTCGAGGAAACAGTTTCTTAGCCCGCTCTGCGTTTTCGCTCGACGGCTGTCGCGCTGGGGACGGCCTTGATGACCGACCGCAGGAGCCGATTCACCTTGGCCGAGGAGCCGAATACGCGAGCCACGTCCGGTTCAAGCACGACGGCGACGGTAGGCGAGACGCCCGCCGCGAACCGGTTCTTGCGACTCTTGCTGTAGTCGAACTCGTACTCCGTGCGAAGCTCGGTCGACGCCGCCTTAGCTTTACGTGTTTTCGTCATGACGTCTTGTCTCGGCCCGCGACGCCCGCCGCGCGGTGATGATGCGAACCCGGCCTGCCCGTTCCGTGAAGCCCACGACCAACAGCCGGGGGCGCCGCGAGTACCCGATAATGATCTCACGTCGTTCGTCGACTGAATGATCGAGATCGTCGAAGATCCGAGCTGCCGGGTCGGAGAACACGGTCAAGGCCTCGGCGAACGACACGCCGTGCTTCTTGAGGTTGCTCCCGGCCTTGCGTGGGTCCCAATCGAACTCGTTCATCGCGATGCGCCGAGGCTACCACGGCCGGACCCGCGCCGGCCCGAACTCGTCGAGTCGAGTTTGATGTTCGGTTGTCGGGCTAACGACGCCAACTCAGCCGCGCGCCGCAGGGCGACACGCGGCACGTCGGCTGCTTTTGGATGTTAGCCACCCACTCGCCTGATCTCACCAGGCTGCAAGCTGTCGAGCGCTTCGAGTACGGCTGGCATCAGTGGGCGAAGATCGTCGATATCGTTGCTTGGCGCAACCATGATCACGACGCTGATCGCGAGCCCGGTCAGATTCTGTTGGTGTTCAACACCCTGGTCGACTGTCAGCAGGGCGTCGAACTGACCTTCAGCCGCGCGCAACAGCGCGCCGTTCTTGACGTCCGCCCAGCCTGCCTGCTGAACCGTCCGAATCTCGTGGCCCGGCAACTCGTGCCCCAGCCGTCTCGGGACGCATTCATCGAGCAGCAGACGCATGCGTCACGATGTTCTTCATGTGTTCGAGCACGCCAAGGGCCAAGGCACGGCCTACCGTGGGGAAGTCGTCGAGGAACTCGGCCAATGGACGGTCGTGCTCGAGGTAGTCCAACATCGCTCGAACGGGCACGCGCGTTCCGACGAACACGGGCGTTCCGCCCAGCAGGTCGGGATCGGCGTGTACGCCAGGGATCGATTCGCTCATCGTTGCACCGTTGCCCTGCGGCAGACTTCGAGTATACGCCCGGGCGCCAATTCGTGGTGTGGCTAACGCTGCCAAATCAGCCGCGCGCCGCAGGGCGACACGCGGCACGTCGGCTGCTTTTGGATGTTAGCGGCCCACGCGATGTGATCGCGATTCGTCACGCGAGAAACTGAAGGCCATGCGGCCACCAGTATCATCGGGTCCCTCCGGGAACCGAGACCGCACCGGCACTGGTGCACAGGAGCCCGCAGGTTCGCGTGGTCCGGGGATTCGCGGCATCGTCACTGGTGACACGTCGTTCACGCGGCGTGATCCCGTTGAGGAGATTGCCTCTCATCCGCATCCCTGTTACCGGAGGTGTTGTCAGTGTATAAACGGAGGCCCCCGTGAAGCGCCAGACTCGTCGACGTGCCCCCAAGGCGCGGCAATCGCCGGCCGCGCTCGAACGGCTCCACCCGCACGCCGCAGGGATCGACTGCGGGTCCGCTGAGCACTTCGTCGCGGTGCCCCCGGAGCGCGATGCCATGCGGTCCAATCCTTCCCGACCTTTACCGGCGACCTCCAGCGGCTCGCCGACTGGCTCACGGCCTGTCGCGTCAC
>JANORI010000018.1:0-2664 GCA_031415235.1 Acidobacteriota bacterium
GGAGCAGCCGACAGTTGTACGTCGTCCAAACGAGCACATCGGTCATTCAGCGCTGCGTACTAATGACCACTGACCCTGGCGACCTCGTCCTCGTTCCCACATGCGGTAGCGGCACGACCGCATACGTCGCCGAGCAATGGGGACGCCGCTGGATCACCATCGATACGAGCCGCGTCCCGATGGCGCTTGCCCGCCAGCGCCTACTGACGGCGACCTTCGACTACTACGAGCTGAAGGAGCCGGCGCGCGGGCCGGCCGGCGGTTTCGTCTACCAGCGCAAGCAGAACAGGAAGGGCGAGGAAGTGGGCGGCATCGTGCCGCACGTCACGCTCAAGAGCATCGCCAACGACGAGCCCGCGGATGAAGAAGTGCTCGTCGATCGTCCTGAGAAAGACAACAAGGTCGTGCGCGTCAGCGGTCCGTTCTGGGTCGAGGGCACGATTCCCACGCCTGTAGATTGGGACGGGGATGGGCAGGACGACTCGAGTGCCGAGGCGTCGCAGGCCTACGGCTCGTTCGTGGACCGCATGATCGAGGTGCTCCGGCGTTCGCCGGTGCTGCACGTTGGCGGCGGCAAGACGGTTACGCTGCACAGCGTACGTCCGCCCGCGAAGGCGCTCTCGATATCAGCTGAAGCCGTCGTGGACGCGTCCGCCGAAGGTCAGTCACCCACACTCGCGGACGTCGTTCAGGAGGCCCGCGAACGCTCCGGCCATGCCCTGCCGCTCACCGGCAAGCCGGTGGCGTTCGTGTTCGGTCCCGAGAACGGCGCGGTGAGCGAGAAGCTCGTGAACAGCGCGCTCACCGAAGCGCGCATGAAGGGCTACACGCATCTGTATGTCGTGGGCTTCGCCGTGCAGCCACACGCGCGCACGCTCGTCGATCAGGCCGAGCCGGTGGCGGGCATCCCCGCCACGTATGTGCAGGCGACCCCCGACCTGATGATGGACGACCTGCTGAGGAACATGCGGTCGAGCCAGATCTTCAGCGTGTGCGGACTGCCCGAGATCAAGGTGCACAAGGCGAAGCCCGCAGCCAAGGACGGCCCGGCGCGCTTCCAGGTGGAGCTCATCGGCCTCGATACGTTCGACCCGGTCACCATGCAGCCGGAGGGGCGTGCCGGCAACGACGTGCCGGCATGGTTCCTCGACGCGAACTACAACGAGCTGTCGTTCCATGTTTCGCAGGCGTTCTTTCCGCGCACTGGAGCCTGGAACGACTTGCGCAAGGCCCTGAAAGGCGACTACGACGACAGCGTGTGGGACCATCTCGCCGGCACGATGAGCGCGCCGTTCGAGGCCGGCGACCACAGCCAGATTGCCGTGAAGGTGATCGACGACCGCGGGAACGAGCTACTCGTCGTCGCCCGCCTGCCGTCGTAGCGTATTCTTGGCTGGCATGATTCGACGCGTCCTCATCGAAGGCTTCAAGCGGTTCGAGCGGGCGGAGTTCGTCCTGCCGGGTCACCTCGTCGTGGCCGGTCCCAACAACACTGGCAAGACCACGCTGCTGCAGGCCATTGCCGCCTGGAGCCTGGCGCTCAGCCGCTGGAAGCAGTTGAACGACTTCCAACGTCATGGCGGCCAGTACACGCGCGCGCCAATCGCGCGGCAGGCGTTTGCCGCCGTACCGCTCCGCGCCTTCGACTTGCTCTGGCGCAACCGTGAGTACCACGACGAGGTCGGCATCACCATCGCTGCCGATGACTGGACGCTGAAGATGCGGCTGCACGCTGACAGCACGGAGCAGATCTACGTGCGTCCCGACGCGGTCGATCCCAGCGTCGTACGGCGAGCAGACCTTTCGGCAGTGTTCGTGCCGCCCATGACCGGACTGTCGATCGACGAGCCGGTCTACCAACGCCCGAAGCTGGACCAGTTGCTTGGGCAAGGCCGGCCCGGGGAGATGCTTCGCAACTTGCTGGTCGAAGCGCACGCCTCGCAAGACGTCTGGCCGCGTCTGCAGGCCTCGATGCAGCGACTGTTCGGCTACACGCTCATGCCGCCGAACGCGGAAGGCGCACACATCATCGCGGAGTACATGGTGCCCGGCTCGAAGGCACGCTTCGACGTCGCCAGCGCGGGCAGCGGCTTCCAGCAGGTGCTGATGTTGGTGGCCATGCTCCAGACGCGCCCGAATACGGTGCTCTTGCTCGACGAACCTGATGCCCATCTGCACCTCATCCTGCAAGATGCCATCTACGCCGAGCTGGTTGCCGTCGCAGCGCGCACGCGGGCGCAGCTCGTGGTAGCGACGCACTCCGAAGTGATCATCAACGCGGTGGATCCGCAGCAGTTGTGCGTGCTGCTCGACCAGCCGCAGATCGTGGCTGATACGGACCAGCGGCGGGCGCTTCTGTTGTCACTCAGGGTGATCTCCAACGAGGACATCATGCTGGCGCTGAAAGCGCCGGGCGTGCTCTACCTGGAGGGGCACACCGATCTCGAGTTGTTGCGGGCCTTCGCCCGCGTGCTCGCACATCCGGCCGAGCCCCTGCTCACGACGGAGGTGTTCTGGAAGCCGATCGTCGCAGACTCGAGAACCGGCGGTCCGGGCATCAAGGCACGGGATCACTACGAGTCGCTTCGCCTGGTCAAGGACATCCCTGGGCTGGAACTCGTTGACGGCGACAGCCGTGCTGAACTGGCCTCGAGCTCGATTACC
>JANORI010000019.1:0-2268 GCA_031415235.1 Acidobacteriota bacterium
TGATCAGGTTCGCCTGGAGGCGGAGCAGGAGGTTCTTGTAGGCAATCGCCTCCATGTAGTCGTCCTTGATCGTGATGGCCTTGTCGACCGACTCGATGCCCTTCATGACCATGTCGAGCTTCTCGGCATCCTTCAGGCGGAAGTCCCGATAGGCCTTGTCCCAGTAGTAGGTGGACACGGTGTAGTGGGCTTCAGGATTGTTCGGCTCGATGGCCACACGCTGGCCCAGGGCCTCGATCGTCTTCGGAAAGTCGCCCTGGGCCAGCGCGTAGGCATCGAACCGAACAACCCCGAAGCCCACTACACGGTGTCGACCTACTACTGGGACAAGGCGTATCGCGACTTCCGCCTGAAGGACACCGAGAAGCTCGACCTGGTGCTGAAGGGCATCGAGTCGGTCGACAAGGCCATCGGCATCAAGGGCGACTACATGGAGGCGATTGCCTACAAGAACCTCCTGCTCCGACTGCAGGCCAACCTCATCAAGGATCCGGCCAAGCAGCAGCAGCTCATTCGCGAAGCCGACCAGCTGCGCGACAAGGCCGAAGAGATGCGCAAGGCCAAGAACGCCGACGCCGCCGCTGCCACCAAGAAGTAGCCGGCGCTCAGACGCGGCCGCATCCGGCCGAAAGCAGGCAAAGGGCTGTTTCGCCTCCCAGGGGCGAAACAGCCCTTTTGTCGTCCGGCCGACGGCCGGCATTTTTACGCCGGTGACACGTTCGAGCCCCGTGCGTTTGATAGAGTGGGACCGTTATGACGCGTCACATGGAGACCTATATGAACCTCGTTGTTCGCGCGCTCCGACCGCTCGCTCTGCTCGTGGCCTTGCTCGTAGGCCCGTCGACCACCTCCTATGCCCAGGGCGTTACGACCGGATCGCTCACTGGCGTCGTGATTGACCAGGGCGGACAGCCCGTAGCGGGCGCCAACGTGATCGCCATCCACCTGCCCTCGGGCTCCAACTACGACGCCACGTCGCGTGGTGACGGCCGCTTCGTGATTCCCGGGATGCGTGTCGGCGGTCCCTACTCGGTGACGGTCGCCTACCAGGGCAGCGGCAACGCCTTCGAGCCGTTCTCGCAAGACAACATCGTCGTGAATCTGGGCGTCGCCACTGACTTGCCGATCACCGTGCGCGCCATCGCTGTCAACGAGACGGTGACCGTCACGGCGTCGACGTCGGAGGTGTTCAGCTCCACTCGCACCGGCGCCGCCACGACGGTTGTGTTGGAACAGATCGCCAACCTGCCCAACCTGAGCAACCGCCTCGAGAACTTCACGCGCCTCACGCCGCAGGCCAGCGGCGCGACGTTCGCCGGCCAGGACGGCCGCCTGAACAACGTGACGGTCGACGGGTCATCTTTCAACAACTCGTTCGGCCTGGGCTCGAGCGGCGCGCCCGGCGAGCGCACCGGCGTCGCGCCGATTTCGCCGTGGGCGGTCGAACAGATTCAGGTCAACGTCGCGCCGTTCGATGTGCGCCAGGGCAACTTCGTGGGCGCCGGCGTGAACTCGGTCACCCGCAGCGGCACCAACCAGTTCCACGGCTCGCTCTATCGTCAGTTCCGCAACGAAGACATGGTGGGCACCGAAGCCAAGCGCCTGCCGTTCAATCCGGGCACGTTCTCGTTTGCCAACACGGGCGCCTACCTGGGCGGCCCGATTCTCAAGAACAAGCTGTTCTTCTTCGGCAATGCCGATACCGAAACGCTGGAGCAGCCCGGAACGACGTTCACCTCGAACCCCGGAGGCGCACCGGCCGTGGGCAATATGACGCGTGTGCTGACATCCGACCTGACCACGTTGGCAGGCTTCCTGAATAATCGTCTGCAGTACGACCCCGGCGAGACCGAAGGGTATCCCTTCAAGACGCCCGGCAAGCGCTACTTGTTCAAGACCGACTACAACCTGAACAGCGCGAACAAGTTCACGGCGCGCTACATTCACCTCGACTCGGAGACCGACGTGCGGGCCTCGAACTCGTCATCGCTCGGATTCGGTAACCGTCAGGGCAACACGCAGGCCCTCAACTTCTCGGGCTCGAACTACACCATCACCGAGAACATCCGCTCGGTAGTGACCGAGTGGAACAGCACCATCGGCGGGTCGATGGCCAACTCGCTCATCGTCGGGTACACGTCCCAGGACGAGAGCCGCGGCCAGCTCGACAAGCTCTTCCCCTTCGTCGACATCCTCAACAACGCCACGACCTACACCTCGTTCGGCTCCGAGCCGTTCACGCCGAACAACGAGCTGCGCTACAAGACG
>JANORI010000020.1:0-5321 GCA_031415235.1 Acidobacteriota bacterium
CGCCGACCACGAACAGTGACACTGCTCGTCGGACCGAGAACTCCTGGCGTATTGTCGCGGGCGCGAGTTTCGAAATCTCCGCCATCCCGTCTGGCAACGGCAAGCGGTTGCCCTTGCCGGGCCGAGTCGCCATCGACACAATGTGGGACAGCAATCTCGGCGAGCCTGGACGATTCGACGGCATTGCTGGGCGATACGAAACGATGGTGTCGAACTTGTTCAATGCGTACATCGGCATGACTCGACAGACCGATGAGTTGGACGAACTTCCAGCGCTGGACCCGGAGGATCCGGGGCGATCTCTCTGGCTCACCGCTGGCGCCGGCTTCGAAAGGCCAGTCAAGGGTCGCCTAACCTTCAGCACGCAGGCAGGCCTCCTCTTCAACAACTTCTACGGCTTGAGGTTCGAGTGGCGGGCCGGGATGGGGCTGGCGTTCGCTGGCGGCAACCGCCGCTTCGGCATCCCGTGGCGATTGCCAAATCCGTTCAGCCACTAGACCCAGAATAACCGCGTGTTTAGATCGTTGTGTAAACGAAACGCTCGAAATGTCCGTACCTATCAGCAGAGTTCGGCGACCAAACCAGAACGCTGCGAATCAGGCGAAGGACATTTCGAGTGAAGAAAAGTTTTCTATCGTCAAGGGCGCGGATGTGAAGCGCTACAACCGTGCCGGCCAGACGACCATTGATGTGGCGAACGGTCCGGTGCAGCGGACGCGGCCGTATCCGGAGACCATCAGGCTCCTCGAGAGCCTGGGCGCCGTCACAAGTGCGTGACGTGTTAGGAACCTGCTTGCCCACCGTAGCCTTGGCGAAGGTGGGACGGCGCAACACCTCTTGACGGGGCGGGAAATCCAGACGGGACCGTCACGGCATCCATCACCGACACGGGAAAGCAGTAAGTGAGCAACGTCGAAGCGGGGAGCGACGTGATTGGGGTCGTTGCCTAGCCATGAATATGGGAATATGGCGTCATGAAGACCACCTTGGAGATTCCAGACCCGGTGTTCCGGCGGGCGAAGGCAAGAGCCGCTGAACGCGGCCAGGCCCTCAGAACCTTTGTCACGGAGGCCCTTCAGGAGAAACTCGCTGGCCGCCCGGCCCCGGCCAGCCGCGAACAGGCTCCCTTCATGAAGGGCTTCGGTCAACTCCGGCCGCTTCGCCGCGAGACGGCCCGGATTCAGCGTGTCATTGACCGGGAGTTCGACGTCATCGAGTCCGAGGACCGCCGGTGATCCTCGATACCAACGCGCTGTCGGCGTTCATCGACGGCGAACCGGCCGTCGGCGCCCGGCTCTCGAGCGAGACGCACGTCGCCATTCCGGTCATCGTGCTGGGAGAGTTCCGTTATGGTATCGCCGGGTCGCCAATGCTTCCTATCGTCGCTGATAACCTTGTAGTCGGCGGGGTTGAGCGCCTATGCCACGACGTGCACGAGCACTTCGCCCCTGCCGGGCGCGGCCTCAGGCACCTCGACTTGCCGGAGGCGCTCCAACGGCCCGTAGCCGCTGACGGCCATGGCTTTCATGACGACTACTTCGCGCGCATGCGGTAGCCGCGCGCGTTGTGCTCGACCTCCGCGAGGCCCAGCTCCTCCATGAGCGGCGGGACGTACATGCCGAAGCGGCCCCGCAGCCCCTTCTGGCGGCCGTACCATCCGCCCACCGGATTCTTCGGCGAACGGCCCCACGCCTCCACGGTGTCGGGCTTGGCAGGCTTCTGCTCGTCGGCCGAGCCCAGCGCCATCCAGGCGGCGCTTCAACTTCCACAGATCGTCGGCTGTGCGTGTGGCTTGGCCATGTGAGATTCCCTCAGGATCGTTCGGCTTCCTTCTTCAGGTCCGCGGCGTACTGCTCGAAGACCGGCGTGAAGTCCGGGAGCGACAGGCCGATGAGCGGCAGCATGAAACCGGTGAACACTTCTTCCATCGAGAACGCTGTCGAGCCGCTGCCCTTTGGCGTGAGCGTATAGGTCCGCACGCCGCGGAACACGGCGTTACCGTCGCTCCACACGAGTCGTGTGTGCGGCTCGAATGTATCGACCTTCACAGTGAACGTCCGCGTGGAGATCGGTACCTTGATCTTCAACTGCTCGCCGAGCGCCACGCGACCGTCGATCTGCGTAATCGTCGAGTTCCAACGCGGCGCATCGGCCACGTTGGTCAACAACGACCAGATCTGCTCTGGCGTCGCCTTGATGTCGACGTCGACGCGTACTGACTGCCGGAACGTGCTCTTGGTCTTGACCGCCGCCGGACTCATGTGCTCGGCTCCTCGGTGGCGAGAGTGACTATCGTTCCCGAACGAGCTCGGAGATCGCCTTGCGTCCAAGATCCTTGCGTCGGTCGCGGCCACGTGCTCGAATGATGCCGCGAACGAGCTCTCCGTCGCTCGCCCCAGGAGCTGCAGCATCGTGACCTCGTAGTGGCACAAGTGGCCGATCGTCCACGCGATGGACGGTCCCGAACCGGCGCGCGATCGCGTCTTCGCGTCGCCGTCCGAGAGATCCTTGACACTCGTCGCCAGAATCCGCCGGACAGTCCATACTGGGCCACGATCGCACGAGCCATCGATTCCATCAGCTATCCCTCCCTCGTTGAGCCGCGGAACGGACGCACGCCGCCACGAAATGCGGCAGCAGGCCCTCCCACCCTCGTTGGTTCCTGTCGCGTCGTGGCGGCCCGAGATCGCCGAGGCGGTCCCATCCCGAGTGGGTGATCGCCACGCGCGTCGAGTCGGCGGTGAGCGGCACGAACTCGATGCGCACCTCGGTCGCGAGCGAACGGTCGACGCCGAGGTGCCAGAGATAGGCGAGGCCCTTCGGCGGATCCCACGTGGTGATCTCGCCCCAGTCGAATTCGGTGCCGTCGGGGGAGCGCTCGAAGATCCGGCCGCCCGTTCGCGGCTCGAAGGTCACGGCCAGGCCAGGTTGGCGCGACACCGAGTGCGACACCGGCCACCACAACGACGTGGACGCCGTGAACACCGCAAACGCATGCGCCGCGTCGCATTGCACGACGAGCGACACCTCCAGCGGCTCGATCATCTCGCGCGGGTCCGTGCGCGCGTGGACGTGTTCTCGGCGACGAGACGATAGCGTGTCAGCGCCTGGCCCCACACGGACTGGACGAAGTCCCGCATGGCCTCGGCGCCGTCTGGATGCAGTCGATACAGCCGACGCGTGCCGTCGGCAACATCGGCGACCAGGCCGGCGTTCTTGAGCAAGCGCAGGTGCCGAGACACCGCGGGCCGGCTGATCGGTAGCGACTCCGCGATGTCACCGACCGACTGCGGCCGCGCTTTGAGCCGCTCGACGATGGCGCGACGGTTGGGATCCCCAAGGGCGTCGAACGGATCGCCTGACTGGCGCAGCGCGTTCATGACGGTCGAGCGTATCTGTATTGTGTCCGTAACACAAGTGTTACGGATGTCCCCGGTGGCGGGCACACACTCGGCGCGATCTCGTGGCGCCCCAGTACCAGGGACAGGCCGCGCGCTCTGCTTGGCGAGTCTTCATCGCCTGTCTTCATCGCCTGTCTCCATCGAGACCGGGTACTCATGAGTACCCTCTTGTTGGCACGCTCGCTCGACGGTATAGTCCGCCCGATGGCGCCGCGACTCTACCGCGTGATCCTACCCACCGACCACATCGAGACCGCCGCAGACTACTACGCCTCGTTGCTGGCGCAGGCAGGGATCCGGGTGTCACCTGGACGACACTACTTCGCGTGCGGAGATGTCACACTCGCGCTGTACTGTCCGACGGCGGACGGCGACCACCGCAGTCCTCGCCCGAACTTCGAACACGTCTACTTCGCGGTCGACGATCTGGAGGACCACTTTCGGCGTGCCCAAGCGTTGGGTGGCCTGTCGAGCGAGGTCGGTGACGGCCAGCTACCGATGGGGCAGATCGCGTCGAGGCCGTGGGGGGAGCGCTCCTTCTACGTTCGCGATCCGTTCGGAAACCCGGTGTGCTTCGTTGATTCGCGGACGCTGTTCACTGGACGGCCCAGCTAGGCGTCCTGCCTGCGGACTCGCCCCCTCCGATAGGGCACTCGATACGAATGTTGGGGGTACCAACTCCGCCACGATGCGTCCGTGCGCCGTCACCGCGATGCGCTCTCCGGCTTCAATTCGACGGATGTCACAGAGGCGACGTGGCCCCCCGGATACACCGGCGTTCGCAGCACGATTCTGCCGTCCCGGCCGCGCAACCCCGACAGAACACCGTTGATCATTACCGACGGCTCACGACTGAAGCCATAATTGCGTTTTGACATACCGCGAACGCCGGGCTATCGTGTGTCATGGAGTCGAGCGTTGATCGAAGCCACCACGGTCTTCGGGCTCGCCACCTTCATTGATCGCCTGGCCTTCGATGCGGTGCTCTTCGATGCCGAAAGCTCTCGCCTATCGCGACTTCGTGCCTTTGAACGTGAACTTCTGTGCGCGGGATCCGGCCTCGACCTCCACGCCCGTGGTTGGATGCTTCACCTTCGGCCCCGCCGCCTCGGCCACGTAGATGTTGCCGGACGGATCGACGGTGAGGTTGTGTGGCCTCCCGAGCTGACCCGGACCCACGCCGGGGCCGGCGAATTCGTTCACCACTTCCAGGTCGCTGCGCCGCAGCACGGTGATGACGTGCGTGCCGCCGTCGGCCACGTACAGATAGCTCTGAGGTGTGTCGTGCGACACGCCCACCGAGAACGCCGCCTCGACCCCGCACGGCCGCTTCGGCACCCACGTGGCCTGCTCCTGCGCGCCGCACAGCGGCCGAAGAATCTTTTCGCGCACGAACTCGCCGTTCTGTCGGAACACCTGCACGCGACTGTTGCCGCGGTCGGCCAGGTAGATGAGGCCGTCGCGTGAGCCGACGATGCCGTGCGGAATCCGGAACTGCGCCGGTGGCGCGGGCTCGGCCGTGGCCGGGGACGCCGGTGGGGCGCCCGGATCCGGCGCGCCAGGCGGAGGCCGCGGCGGGTCGATCGGCTGCTTGCCGTACGCGCCCCAATGCCGGAGGTACTTACCAGTGGCGCCATCGAACACGATGACGCGCCGGTTGCCATAGCCATCGGCGACGAACACCTCGTTGTCGGCGGCGTCCACCCAGATCTCCGACGGGCGGCCCATCAACGTGGTGTCGTTGCTGCCGCCGGTCTCGTTGAACTTGCCGATCACCATCGCCACCTGGCCCGTGCGCGTGAACTTCACGGTCAAGTGGCTCTCGCGCGCATTGGTCCACACAAAGCCGTTGTGATCCACGAACAGGCCGTGGATCGTGCTCCAGTTGCCGTTGGGCCCGCGCGCATCCCACGACTGCAG
>JANORI010000021.1:0-4654 GCA_031415235.1 Acidobacteriota bacterium
ACGCCGCAGGGATCGACTGCGGGTCCGCTGAGCACTTCGTCGCGGTGCCCCCGGAGCGCGATGCCATGCGGTCCAATCCTTCCCGACCTTTACCGGCGACCTCCAGCGGCTCGCCGACTGGCTCACGGCCTGTCGCGTCACGCACGTGGCGATGGAGGCGACCGGCGTGTACTGGATTCCCATCTTCGAGATCCTCGAGGCCCGTGGGTTCCAGGTCATCCTCGTCAACGCGCGACACGTCAAGAATCTTCCGGGCCGGAAGAGTGATGTCTCCGACTGCGAATGGCTCCGAGACCTCCACATCCTCGGGCTGCTGCGGGGGAGCTTCCGTCCCGCCGACGGCATCGGCGCCTTGCGCGGGTATCTCCGGCATCGGGCCACACTGATCGAGAGCGCGGGCGGCCTCGTGCAGCGGATGCAGAAGGCCTTGGTCCAGATGAACGTGCAGCTCCCGTTGGTGGTCAGCGACATCACCGGGGTGACCGGTCTCCGGATCCTCCGCGACATCGTGGCCGGCCAGCGTGACCCGCACGCGCTCGCCCAGCATCGGGACTATCGCTGTCATGCGTCCGAGGCCGAGATCGTCGCCGCGCTGACCGGCAACTATCGGTCCGAACACGTCTTCGTTCTCCACCAGAATCTCGAACTCTTCGACATCGATCAGCGGCAACTCACCGCCTGCGACGCGGCGGTCGAGCGGCACCTCGCGCACCTCGCGGCCACGACCGTCCCGCCGCCGTCCCCGTTGCCGGCCGCGCGGCACCGACAGAAGCCGCGCGACAACGAACCGCGTTTCGATGTCCGGACGCCGCTGCACCAGCTCACCGGCGTCGACCTCTCTCAGATCGACGGGATCGGACCCGACAACGCGCTCCGCTTGCTGTCGGAGATTGGGACCGACATGACCCGCTGGCCCACCGAAAAGCATTTCACCTCGTGGCTGACCCTGGCTCCGCAGAACAACATCTCCGGCGGACGCCTGCTGAGCAGCCGGACGCCGCCCTCGGCGAATCGCGCCGCGGCCATCTTCCGCCTCCGCGCCATGAATCTCGGGCGCACCCAGACCGCGCTCGGCGCGTTCTATCGGCGGGTGGCGTTCCGTATCGGCAAGGCCAAAGCCATCACCGCCACGGCGCGCACACTCGCCGTCCTGGTCTATCGCACGCTCAGAGACCATCTCGTCTACATTGACCCCGGTGCCGATGCCTACGACGCGCAGGACCGTGCCCGCAGTGTGCGTCGCCTCCGCCAACGCGCGGAGCATCTCGGCTTTGGGCTCGTCAATCTCGCGTCCGGCGAGGTCATCGGCGGAGCAGTTTCTTAGGAGCCTGCATACCGGTCGTTGAGTCTTCACAGCGCTCAGTGGGAAGCCGCTTTGATTTCAATGCGAAGGATCTCCAACCGTTCGTTGCTGAGATTCACGTCCTGATGAGTAACGCCGGCAGTGCTGGCCCACCGGACCGAGCCGGCCTTGAAGGTGCTTGGCGGCGGCGTCGAGCCATCGAGCATCACTTGGTGCATGTCCTGGTTCGTGAGATCAATGACGACTGCCTCGGCCGGGTGTTGATGCATGACACTCTTCTCGTGGGGTCCGTACGTCGAGCGGATGACTCTGACGTACTGATTCTCGAATTCGAGTCGATAGTGCTCCGGGGCTACAACCAGCGGATCGAGTGATTGCTGGACATCTCCATCGATCCGGGCCGAGCACGCAAGAACGACCAGAACGCCCGCGACCATCGCAATAGAGCCGCTGCGCATCGCACTCCCCCTCTGTTTCTGCGAAGTCGCCCTCGCGTGATTCAGCTCGGTCAGGCTAACGACGCCGAATCAGTCGCCCGCCGCCAAGCGACCCGCGGCGCGTCGGCTGCATTCGGATGATGCCACAACTAGTGAGCGCCGTCGGCTTCACGCGGATGTTAGGCCGCGCTCTGCTCTGGCCGGGAGATCAAGTCACGGCCCGCAGGGATGGGCAGCGAGAATCCTTGCCAGGAATGGATCGGCCCGCATCAGATCACATTGAAGGAAAGCCAGGAGGGCCGGCTCCCGCTTCAGAACCGCGAACACAGCATCGGGGCCATCTGATACAGCGGGGTCAACATGAGTCGCTTGCACGGTCGGGATCGTGTCAACTGCGTCGACGAGCACGACGTTTTGGCCCTTCGTCGAAATCGTGTGGGTAAGAACGCGAGCCACACCGCTCGCGTGGTCAACATCAACGTTGAGCGTGAGCCCACCGCGGGTCAGCTGCACCCATGTCTGGTTGCCACTCCCGCCACCTTGGCCTGAGGCCCGGCCACCTCCTCGCGCCAACCAGCCCGGATTGCCGCGCCACAGGACGAGCAGCACGAGCCGCCCGTCGCGGCTCACGAGTGTCGAGAAGACCGTCGACGAGGCCGCAGCCGACAGGACGCGGACGGGTCCCTCTCGCTGATCGGTCAGGCGCGACTCAAGCGCGCGGGCGCTTCCGCTGCCTGATGCCAGTGCTGCACTCGCAGCGATGATCGCGCCGATGCGTGCTACGTCCATCGTCTTGTGACGGCCTAACGACAGCGCTCAGCCGCGGGCGCCCCCAACCACGAGTACACGGCACGCGCCCCTCGGCTGCAGCGTATGTTAGACGAGTGTTAGACGGCTTCCTACTATCGTCGCTTCTGCTCGAACAACCATGCGGCAAGATCGGCACGTTCATATGCTGGGTCCCACGCATTGTGTCCGACGCCAGGCAGTTCGGTGTACTGAACGTTGGCGCCGATGGCTTTGAGAGAAGCGGCCATTCGCCTCGACACGTCCACCGGCACTGTTGGGTCGGCGTCGCCGTGAAAGATCCAAATCGGAAGTCGCGACACACCTTGCGCAAGCGCCGCGAAGGGATCTGATACCGAGGCTAGCACAATCGCCGGATATCGAACGCCACTTGTCGTGCCGGTGAACTCGCCGACGAATCCGCACACGACAACGAGGGCTGCGAATCGATCGGAATGATGGTAGGCCAGGTACCACGCACCGTTTCCGCCCGCGGATAGACCCGTGAGGTATACGCGTGAAGGATCGGCGCCGAACTCGGCCATCGACTTGTCCAGTGCCGCCAGTGCGATTCGCCCGCCGAGACCCTGAAACCCGGGAGTCCCTCCAGGCGGGCTCTGCGGGAAGACGACGATGGCGGGATAACGGTCGGCGTGTTGACGAACGGCGTGCGCAAGTCCGCCGTCCGTCTGCAGCAGACCATCGCGGCCGTACGAGCCCCCGCCGTGAAGGGCTAGGATGATCGGCGAAGCCGTCGAGCGCACGTATCCGCGAGGGACGTAGACCTGATACCTGTAATCAGCACCATCGACCACGACCGACCGGTTCAGGAAACCGGTCTCACCAGGCTGAGCCGAGGCACCCCACGAACATGACAGGAGTGCCGCGATAGCCAGAACGAGCGTTCGTACACTTCGCATCTTCTTGGTCTCCTGCGATCCTTGCCGTCTAACGAGACCCGCGTAAGCCGCGGCGGCTCGGTCACGCGATCTTGCCACAGACGCTGACCGCCGCCGGCTTCACGCGGTTGTTAGCGGCCCACGCGCTGTGATCGCGATTCGTCCCGCGAAAACCTGTTCGAGGACGGTACAGTTTCTTAGGAGCCAGGCTCACCCGCCCTCGCTAGCCAATAAAGTGGGCGCCGCTTGCCGTGAGCCACGGCGAGGATGAGCACGTGGTCGGCATGCGCCTCGAAGGCCACTACGTATGGAAATTGCTCGGCCACGGCCCGACGAATCGGCGGCGGGGATCCTGTCGTGCCAGGCCACACCGAATAGACGGCCGGTGCCATCGCGAGCCGATCGAACAGCTCGGCGAGGCGTTCGATGAACCGGTCGCCCAGACCAGGCTGCCGTTCGTCGTACCAGAGTGCCGCCGCGCGTAGTTCGACGAGCGCGTCAGGATGCAGCGCGACTCGCACGACGCTGCCCTAGCTCGCTCAGGATCTCAGCGCGCGCGGTGCTCCACGGAACGGTCGCCACCCGCCCAGCCGCAATGTCGCTGGCGCGCCGCACGAGCTCGTCTGCCCACGCTGCGGCAACCGCCTCATCGGCTTCCTCGAGGCTGGACAACAGTTCCGCAGCGACGCGCGCGCGCTGCGCACGCGACAGTCGAAGCGCCTCGACGAGAAGCTCGTCTGCTGACATTGGTAGATCCTACTTGTCTCCACTCGGCGGTGCCGAGCGGGTGAGGGTAAGACCCCCGTTCAAACCGTGCGTGCGGATTTCCCGCACACGGCTTACCGACGGTCTTCCTGATGCCGCATGCTCGGCGCGGCCGGCGACGTCGCGGAGTTCGCTGCGGGAGTCAGTCCGCAGACGCGATGTCGACGCTCGCGGGCGATTGGCAGGCATCCGTAGCTCGGGCTGAGGTGGTCGTGCGTTGACGACCCGCTCGTGCGAGTCGGGGTGATTGGGACCGGTCGTGCCGGCCATGCCCTTGCGCTGACCCTCGTTCCGAGCGCGACCAAAGCAGAGGCCCTTCCCTCGTACCGCGTTCTTCGTCGCGGTGGTCAGCAGTACTACGACCCCCTCGGACTCCCGCTGCGCACGATTCGATTTCGCCGTTGGCTTATACGAATCGCGGTACCGTGACGGCGGCCGCGCAGACGGGCCTCTCGTGTGCCGTT
>JANORI010000022.1:0-12714 GCA_031415235.1 Acidobacteriota bacterium
GGCGGCGTGGGGCGGCGCGGTTGGCGGCGCGGCCGCGCAGCCGGCCGCCACCCCGAGCCGACGCGTCGCGATCAGACGTGACACGGTGTCCTCTGGATCACGACTCGCGCAGCGCGACCAACGGATCCCCCCGGGTGGTCCGAAGTGCGGGCAGCACACTGGCCAGCACGCCCGCCAGCATCAGCAGCGCGGCCGCGGCGGCAAATGCCGGCACATCGATCGGCCCGACGCCGTAGAGCACACCGGCCAGTGACCGCGCCAGCCCGATCGACGCGGCCAGGCCCACGACGCCGCCAATCGCCACGAGCGTCACGCTGTGCCGCACGACGAGCGCCACCGCATCGCCCGCGGTGGCGCCGAGTGCCAGACGCAGGCCAATCTCCTTGGTGCGCTCACCCACCGAGTACGACAGCACGCCGTAGATGCCGAGCGCCGCCAGTAATAGCGCCGCCAAAGCGAACAGCGTCAGCAGCGTGGTACTCAGGCGCGGCAGGAACACCGCCCGGGCCAGAATCTGGTTCACGGTACTCAGCTCGTAAATGGGCTGCTCCGCATCCACCTCCCAGATCACACGCTGCATCGTGGCGGCAAAGGCGCTCGGGTCGCCGCTCGTTCTGGCCACGAGCGCCATGCCGGCCGACGGGCTCTGGCGCATGGGCAGGTAGACCTGCTTCTTCGGCTCGCTCTCGAGTCCCTGGTTGCGCACATCGCCGACCACGCCGACGACTTCGCTCTTGCCGTGCGGATTCTGGATGATCCGGCCGAGCGGACTTCGGTCGGGAAAGTAGCGCCGGGCCATGGTCTGATTGATCACGCTCGTGCGCGGGCCGGTCTCGACGTCGCGCTCGTCCAGGAAGCGTCCGTCAAGGAGCGCAATCTTCATGGTGTCGAAGTAGCCGGGCGCCACGATGCGCACATCGGCAAGCGGATCCTCCGTGTCGGGCGGGGGCTGTCCCGCCACCGTGAACGGCAGCGCGCCGGCAGCACCGACGTTGTGCAAGGGCATCGCCGATACGGCCGACGCCCCCGTCACGCCCGGCGCGCGGCGCAGCCGCTCGACGACGTCTTCGTAGAAGCGGGCCACGGCGGGGCGCTGGTTGTATTTCGTCGTCGGCAGCAACACCCGGGCCGCGACCAGGTTGGTGGCGTCAAAGCCCGGGCTCACTGCCAGCAGCTTCTGGAAGCTGCGCGTCATCAGCCCCGCGCCGACCAGGAGCACGAGCGCCAGCGCCACCTCGACCACCACCAGGCCGCTCAGCACCCGGCGCGCGTACGGGCTTCCCGTCGAGCCTGACGACTCGTGCATCTGACCACGCAGGTCGCCGGCCGCACGCAGCGCCGGCAGCACACCAAACGCCAGCGCGACGCCCACCGACACGGCCATCGCAAACAGCAGCACTCCGCCGTCGAGCTGAATCCGATCGGCGCGGGGCAACTCGCCAGCGGGCAACGACGCCAGCAGACGCAATCCGCCGTAGGCCACGATCAGTCCCAGCAGGCCGCCGCCGGCCGCCAGCAGGAGGCTCTCGGCCATGATCGGCCGGGCCACTTCCCATCGTCCAGCGCCGAGGGCGCCGCGCACGGCGATCTCGCGCCGGCGGCTGGACGAGCGCGCGAGCTGAAGATTGGCCATGTTCGCGCACACGATGAGCAGCAGGAAACCCACCGCGCCCATCAGCACGAGCAGCGCCGGACGCGACTGCGCCACGAGCTGTTCGTGGGCCGCCACCACGCGCGCGCCCCATCCCGCGTTGCTGTCGGCGTGCGCCGAGGCAATTCGCCCGGCCATCACCGAGAGCTCGTTCTGTGCCTGCGTCATGCTGGCGTCGTCGGCGATCCGGCCCACCACCGTAAGCGAGCGCGCACGGCGCGACGCGCCGTGCAGGTCTTTCGGGTCGAACGCCAGGGGCGTCCACGCCTCCACGTTGGTGCTCGTCGGAAACTCGAACGCAGGCGGCATCACGCCCACCACGGTGAAGGGCACGGCGTCGAGCTGGATCTTCGTGCCCACGACGCGGGGGTCGGCACCGAGCACGCGGGACCAGAACCCGTGGCTCAGGACGACGACCCGGTCGGCGCCGACCACCGCCTCCTCGGGCACGAACGTGCGTCCCAGCATGGCCTGGGCTCGCAGCACCGTGAACAGATCGGGCGTGGCGCGCACGCCCGGCACGTTGCGGGGATCGCCAGTACCCGAATACGAGAAATCGACCTGACGATACGCGGCCACCGACTGCAGGCTGCGCACCTCGTGCTGCCAGTCTTCGAAGGTCGGCACCGACACCCGTTCCTGGCTGCCCTCGGGATTCACCTCCCACAGCACCGCAATCTGCTCGGGGGCGTCATAGGGCAACGGGTTGAGCACCACGGCTTTGATCACACTGAAGATCGCCGTGGTGGCACCGATGCCGAGGGCCAGGGTCAGGAGCGCCACCAGCAGGAAGGTGGGCTGTCGACCGAGAGCGCGGGACGCGTACTTGAAAGCGGAGATCCAATCGGCCATGCCGGGGATTCTACGCCTACCCAGCCCTTTTGGCCTTGCCTTCTTCCCAGGAAATGTGGAGGCTAGCGTGTTGACGGCAACGAGTGGACGTCGGACGCGCGCCAGCCAGGCCGCTTCCAGTCAAGGAGCTCGACATGACGCGTGCGCGGTTGATGCTGGCGGCGGTGTCCTTCGTCTCGGCGGTGTCCGCCAGCCCCGCCGGGGCGCAAAGCCCGGCCGCGGCCCAGACCTCTGCGCCCACCTTCGCCGTGGACGTGGCGCCGATCCTCAACAAGAACTGCGTCGGATGCCATCGCCCCGGCGAAATCGGGCCGATGTCCTTTCTCTCGTACGAGACGACGCGCCCGTGGGCCCGCTCGATCAAGGACAAAGTCGTGTCACGCGAGATGCCGCCCTGGGCGGCCAACCCCGCGCACAGCATGAAGATGCGTAACGACCGCAGCCTCTCGCAGGCGGACATCGACACAGTGGTGGCGTGGGTAGCCGCAGGCGCGCCGCGCGGGAACCCATCCGACCTTCCGGCGGCGCCTACCTTCGCCAGCGGCTGGCAACTCGGCGAGCCCGACTTCGTCTTCGAACAGCCCGTCGAGTGGACCGTGAAACCCGACGCGCAGGAGCCGTATCTCTATTTCTACGAGAAGATTCCGTTCACCGAAGACAAGTTCGCAAGCGGCGTCGAGATTCGCCCGAGCAACTTCAGCGTGGTGCACCACTCGGGCGTCTACATCATCGACATTCCCGACCTCTACACGGTGAAAGACGGCTACCTCTACGATCCGCAGGGCCAGCAAGTGCCGCCGACCGTGCCCATGGGCAAGCGCGCCACGGGCTCCGACGGCGCCTTGCTGGCCGGCGCCGACAAGGTCATCTCGTATGTGCCCGGCCGCGGCTACGAAGCGCATCCCCAGGGCTTTGCCAAGCGCATTCCCGCCGGGAAGTACGTGCGGTGGGTCATCCACTACAACCCCACCGGGCAGGTCGAGAAGGATCGCAGCAAGCTGGGCCTGTGGTTCGCCAAGGGTCCGGTCACGCACGAAGTGCTGAATCTGCAGGCCGGCGATCCGGTGCCCGGCAGCGGCGGCAAGGGCCTCTACTTTGCGCAAGGCAAGGAAGTGCTCTACGAATCGGACGACACGACGGGGAGGCGCGGCAAGACGCCGACGATTCCACCCTACACCGAGAACTTCGAGATGATGGGCATCACGCCCGTCAACGAAGCCATCACGCTCTACGCGCTCACGCCGCACATGCACTTGCGCGGCAAGAGCATGAAGTGGTGGGTCACGTATCCCGACGGCCGCGAAGAGACGATCCTCGACGTGCCCAACTTCGACTTCAATTGGCAGATCCAGTACGAACTCGAGCAGCCACTCAAGGTCCCGGCCGGCAGCAAGATCACCAACGTGGCCATCTACGACAACTCCGTGAAGAACCGGTGGAACCCGGCACCCGAGAAGGATGTCTACTGGTCGGAGCAGAGCTGGGACGAGATGTATCAGCCGACGACGCAGTTCTCGGTCGACAGCCAAGACCTCACGAAGGTCAAGCGCCCGACAAGCGATCAGCCACGGCGCTGAGGTCCGCGCGGCGCACGGTGGGAGGCGGAGTCATGTCAGCGATCGCCAGACGGGCGCGGGCGCTCGTGTTGTGCGCGGCCGTCGCCGGCGCCGCGGGGCCAGACGGCGCCGCGAGCGCGCAGACGCCCGCGGGTGAATTGCCGAAGAGCCAGGTGCCTACGCTGGGGCGTCCAACCCGGCCCGACGATCCAGCGCCGCTCCTGAACTTCTTCGCGTACTTCAAGGGCACGTGGAACGTGACCTGGGACTTCCCCGACAGCCCCCTCGGCCCCGCCGACGTGCTGGTCGGCGCGACCGTATTTACCGAGCAGGGCCCCGCCCGCTTCGAAGCGCGCACCGAAGGGACCACGGCGAGCGGAGCCGTCACGATCACTGAAGACATCGACTACGCGCGCGACGCACGCACGATCGCACGCACGGTCACCGACAGCCGGGGATTCACGTATCGGCAGTCGGGCACCGTGGCCGGCGATCTCGGCGGCCAGTTCGCCATCCGCCTCGAAGGCGCGCCCTTCACGCATCACGGCCAGACGGTACGCATCAACAGCGTCATGCGCTTGCTGGCACCACTCAATTTCCGCACCCAGACCCACATCTCCGTCGATGGCGGCCCGTTCACCAACTACGGCAATCCCTGGTGGCGCAAGGAGACCACGTCCCCATGATCCGCGGGCCTCTCGCACTGCTCCTCGAGCGACGACGCGACGCGCCGATTCCGTCATCGGCCGACCTTCCCGAGTCGCGGGCCCGCCGGGGAGACCGGACGCGGTTTCAGATCCGGTGCGGGCTGTCGTAGGACGGAGCAGCAACGCCCGGAGGGTACCCGGGCGCAAGCCTGGCGATCTACAGGCAAGTCATTGACAGCGTGGGGCTTGTGGACAGCGGTCGATTCTGGCAATCCCTTTGCGAATGTGATGGCGCAGGAGCCCCATCCATGACAACCCCGATTCGCGCCCTTCTGTGCACGTGCGTGCTGGGCGCGCACGCGTTCAGCCCGCTCGCCGCAGCCGCCCAGTCGCCGGCGGTCTCGTTCCAGTCGTTCGCGGTGAGCAGTACCCGCCTGGACCCGGCCTCCGGCCACATGATCATCGTCGGGAGCGGATTCAAGCCCGGCATCGACGTGACGTTGAACGGCGCACGGTTGCCGGTCGTGTCGGTGCAGAGCCACGAGGTCCGCGCCGAGCTGCCGATGCTGCTGCCTGGCACGTATCGGGTCGTGCTCACTCCGCGGCGCGGCCCCTCCGAGCGCTTCGTCGTCACCGTTGGCATCGGCGGCGGCTCCGGCGAGTCGGGCCCTGTGGGCCCCCAGGGGCCGCCCGGCCCCCAAGGCCCGATGGGACCGCAGGGGCTGGCCGGTGCGATTGGCCCGAGAGGACCTCAGGGACTGCCGGGGCCAGCTGGAGCCAACGGCGCGGCTGGACCCGCGGGACCTGCCGGCGCGACCGGCGCCACAGGAGCGACGGGGCCAGACGGACCGGCCGGTCCGGCAGGCCCTCAGGGTCTGCAGGGCGTGGCCGGTCCAGCAGGCGCCGCGGGCGGTCTGAGCGTACTTGCGGCCAACGGCAACACGCTCGGCACCCTCTTGTCCTTCAGCATGGGCCAGCCCTCGCTCGTAGCGCTGCAAGACAACGGCGTGTGGCTCGTCGCGCCGGTCAACCCCGACGGCGTCGCTCCGATGAGCTTCTACGCCCTGTATGCCGACGCGGCCTGTTCGACCGCACCATTCCTGCCGCTCGACACCAACCCCGCTCCGCTCTTCCGGCTGTTGCAGACGGTCAATACGGGCGACGCGACTGCCTACTACGCCGGGAATCCGGCGCAGGTGCAGTCGTTCCTGGGCTTATCGGTGCTCGGGAACCCCGGGCAGTGCCAGTCGACTGTGGGCAGCGGCTGGGATCAGCCCCTGCTGGCGGGACCGCTGCGCACCCTTGACTTGTTGCGCTTTCCCGCGCCGTACATCGTCAGGTAAGGACCTCTGACGCATCATCGCACCGGTGACGTGTGCCGTCGTGCGGAACCTGTCCGGAATCGTGTCGATGGCCGGCAGAAGGCGATGGGCGCCACATCTGCTAGCATCGCGGCGACGATGCTGCGCGACGACATTCCTACGCCGGCCCTGCTGCTCGACCTCGACGCCTTCGAAGCCAATGTGGCCACCATGGCGACATTCGTCCGCTCGCGGGGAAAAGGCTTCCGTCCGCACGGCAAGACCCATAAGTGTCCCGAGATCGCGCGGCGGCTGGTCGCGGCCGGTGCAGTGGGCTCGTGCACCTCGCGGCTCAGCGAAGCGGAAGTGTTTGCGGACCACGGCATTCCGGGCCTGCTCGTCACTACCGCGGTCGTCGGGTTGCACAAAGCCACGCGCGCCGCCGCCCTGTCGGCCAAGGCGCCAACTACCATCTTCGTGGCCGATGATGCGGAGGCCGTGCGCGCCCTCGACGCCGCAGCGTCGGCCTGCGGCGCGACGATGCAGATGGCCGTGGATCTCTACTTCGGCCGCACCGGCGTGCCGCCGGGCGAGGCGGCGCGCGACCTGGCGCGCCTGATCGCGTCGTGCCGGCATCTGCGATTCGCCGGCCTGCAGGCCTACGACGCGGCCGCGTCGCACACGCAGGGTTTCGACGCGCGTCGGGCACGCACCGCGAGCACGATGGCGCAGGCCGTCGCGACGCGGCGCCTGGTCGAGGCCGACGGCATCGCCTGCCCCATGGTGTCGGCAGGCTCGACCGGCAGTTACCGCTTCGACGCCGACATGGACGGCCTGACCGAGCTGCAGCCGGGCAGCTTCATCTTCATGGACGCCGACTACGCGAAGATCGGCGGCGCCGACGGCACCGAGGCCTTCACCGATTTCCGCACCGCGCTCACCGTCGTGACGACCGTGATCAGCGTGCTCGGGGATGAGGCCATCGTCGATGGCGGCTACAAGGCCTTCGCGACCGATCGGCCGCACGCGCCGGAGCCGATCGGCGAGCCCGGCCTGACCTACGCCTGGGCGGGCGACGAGCACGGACGGCTCGACTTGCGGCAGGCCGCGCGCCGGCTGAAGGTCGGCGACCGGGTGGCGTTTCGCGCCCCCCACTGCGATCCGACCGTGAACCTCTACGACGAGATCCACGCGCTGCGTGGCGACCGTGTCGAGGACATATGGCGCATCGCCGCGCGCGGCAAGAGCCAGTAGTGGCCACGGGTGGGACGGCGATGTCCGACGCGCTGCAGGCCGAACTCCGCGCTGTGCTGACCGGCGACGTACGGTTCGATCGCGCGACACGCGCGCTCTACGCCACCGACGCCAGCGTCTACCAGATCGAGCCGCTCGGCGTGGTCTTTCCCCGCTCACGCGATGACGTGGAGGCCGCAGTCACGATTGCCGCCCGTGTCGGCGTGCCGATCACACCTCGCGGCGGCGGCACCTCGCAAGCCGGGCAGGCCATTGGCGCGGGTCTGGTGCTCGACACGTCGAAGCACCTGAACCACGTGCTCGAGGTGAATCCCGACGAGCGCTGGGCGCGCGTAGAACCCGGAGTCGTGCTCGACGACCTGAACGCCGCGCTCGAGCCGCACGGCTTGCGCTTCGCGCCCGATGTGTCGTCGTCGAGCCGCGCGACGGTGGGCGGCATGATGGCCAACAACTCGAGCGGTGCACGCTCGGTGGTCTACGGCAAGACCGGCGACCACGTGCGGGCGCAGCAGGTCGTTCTGGCCGACGGCCACACCGCACGACTGGGACCGCTCGGCGGCGCCGCCCTCGTGGAGGCACGCGCCGGCGACTCCCTGCTGGCGCGCGCCTACCGCGACGTCCCGGCCCTGGCCCTCTCGCATGCGGCCGAGATCGATGCGCGCTTCCCGAAGGTGATGCGCCGGGTCGGCGGCTACGCGCTCGACGCTTTCGTCGATCCGGCCGCGCCGGTCGATCTCACGCGCGTGCTGGTGGGCTCGGAAGGCACGCTCGGCTTCGTCACCGAGGCCACGCTCGGCCTGGTGCCGCTCCCGGCCGCCAAGGCGCTCGTCACGCTCGAGTTCGACGACCTGCTCGACGCCCTCGGCGCGACGCCGCTGGTGCTCACCCACGGGCCCTCGGCGGTGGAGGTGATGGACGCGTTCATCCTGGGTCACGCCAAGGGGCATCCGTCACTCGACGCCGCGCTGCGGCAGATCGTCGATGGCGACGCGCCGACACTGCTCTGTGTGGAATTCTACGGCGGGCACCTCGACGAGATCCGGCCGCGCATGCAGGCGCTCGAACGCGACCTGCAGCGCGCCGGCATCCGCTGCCGCGCGCGCCACCTCATCGATCCCGTGGCGCAGGCGCGGGTGTGGCACGTGCGCGAGTCGTCGCTCGGCCTGTCGATGGGCATGAAGGGCGACGGCAAGGCGATCTCGTTTGTCGAAGACACGGCCGTGCCGCCCGAGCGGTTGCGCGACTACATCAGTCGCTTCCGCCAGGTCGTCGCGCGGCGCGGCACCCATGCCGGCGTCTACGCCCACGCCTCGGTCGGCTGCCTGCACGTGCGTCCGGTCGTGAATCTGAAGACCGCCGAAGGCCTCGCGCAATTCGAGGCCATCGCCAACGACGTCGCCGACCTGGTGCTCGAGTTCGGTGGCGCGCTCTCGGGCGAGCACGGCGACGGCCTGGTGCGCGGCGCCTTCAACGAGAAGATGTTCGGGTCGACGCTCTACCAGGCGTTCCGCCAGGTGAAGCGCACCTTCGACCCGCAGGGGATCTTCAATCCGGGCCGCATCGTGGATACGCCGCCCATCACCGCGCACCTGCGCTTCGGCACAGGCTACCGCACCGCCGAGCCCGTGACGTTCTTCGACTTCGGCCTGGACGGCGGTCTCGGCCGGGCCGTCGAGAACTGCAGCGGCGTGGGCCTGTGCCGCAAGACACGCGAGGGCACGATGTGTCCGAGCTACATGGCCACGCGCGACGAAACGGACTCGACCCGTGGCCGCGCCAACGTGCTGCGCCTGGCGATGAGCGGCCAGCTCGGCCCGAGCGGCCTCGACGATCCGGGCGTCCACGCCGCGCTCGATCTGTGCCTCGAGTGCCGCGCCTGCAAGAGCGAGTGTCCGACGAGCGTCGACATGGCGCGCATCAAGAGCGAGGTGCTCGCGGCGCAGTGGGGCCGTCACGGGGCGCCGCTGTCCGTCCGGGCCTTCGGCCACGTGCGCGGCGTGGCGCGGCTGGGCAGCCGGATGGCGCGGCTGGCCAATGCCGTGTCGAACAGCCGTCTTGGACGAGCCGCGAACGAAGCCGTGCTCGGCGTGGACCGTCGGCGCACGCTCCCGGCCTGGACCGGACGCACGCTCTCGAGACGCCTGCGCGACGTGCGTCCGCGTTCGCCGGTGCGCGCGGTGCTCTTTGCCGATACGTTCACCGAACACAGCGACCCCGAGATCGGCGTGGCCGCCTTCGCCGTGCTCGACCGGGCCGGTATCGGCGCCAGACTCGTGCCGCACGGGTGCTGTGGACGTCCGCTCATCTCGCAGGGACTGCTCGACGAGGCCCGCGTCACGGCAGGCGCCACCGTGGAGGCCCTGCACGACGCGGCGGCGCGGGGCGAGGCGATCGTGTTCCTCGAACCGAGCTGCCTGTCGGCGATGCGCGAGGACGTGCCGTCGCTGCTGCGCGGCCTGCGCCGCTCGCGCGCCGAGACCGTGGCCCGGCAGACCGTGCTGTTTGAAGAGTATCTCGAAGGCGAGCTCCAGTCCGGACGCGCGTCGCTGCCGCTGCGCGCCGGCCCATCGACGATCGCCCTGCATCCGCATTGCCACCAGCGGGCGATGGGGCTGGCGAGCGTCGGCGCGGCGTTACTTCGACGCATTCCGGGCGCGACGGTGAGCGACCTCGACGCTGGTTGCTGTGGCATGGCGGGCTCCTTCGGCTACACGCGCGCGCACTACGACGTGTCGCAGGCCATCGGAGAGCGTAAGCTGTTGCCCGCGGCGCGGTCGCTCGGCCCAGACGGCGTGCTCGTGGCTGCCGGCACCTCGTGCCGGCACCAGGTGGCCCATTTCGCGGCAGTCGACGCCCTGCATCCGGCGGTGCTGCTTCGTTCGCTTCTGGAGGACGTTCCATGAATGTCGCGTGGATCTCGCTCGGCGCCTTGTTGCTGGCCGTGGCGCTCAGCATGGTGAGCAAGGTGAACGTCGGCGTGGTGTCGCTGGCGCTGGCCTGGATCGTCGGCGTCTACGTCGGCGGCATGAAGTACAACGACGTCATCAACGCGTTTCCCGTGCCGCTGTTCCTCACGCTGGCCGGCGTGACGCTGCTCTTCGGCATGGCGAACGTAAACGGCACGCTGCAGCGGCTGGCCGCGCGGGCCGTGTCGGTGTGCCGCGGCAACGCCGGGATCATCCCCGTGATGTTCTTCTTCGTCGCCCTGTTCCTCTCGTCGATTGGCCCCGGCAACATCGCGACCGCGGCGCTGCTCGCGCCCATGGGCATGGCGGTCGGCGCCCAGGCGGGCATTCCGCCGTTTCTCACGGCCCTGATGCTCGGCAACGGCGCCCAGGCGGGCGCCATGTCGCCGTTTGCCCCCACCGGCGTCATCGTCAGCAGCGTGCTCAGCAAGATCGGCCTCGGCGGCCACGAGTGGGTCACCTACGGCAACAATCTGATGGCCCATGCCGTGGTGACGTTTGCCGCCTACTTCCTGTTTGGCGGCTGGCGGCTGTTCTCGAACCATCGGGCCGGTGACGGCGCGACGCTGGCGCCGCAGGACCCGTTCGAGTCGCAACACTGGCTCACGCTCGGCGTGCTCGCAGCCGTCGTGCTCGGCGTGATCGTGTTCAACTTCCAGGTCGGCATGGCAGCCCTGACGGGCGCCACGTTCCTGTCGCTCGTGAAGGCGGGCGACGAGAAAGAAGCCATCAAGCGCATGCCGTGGGGCGTCGTGTTGATGGTGTGCGGCGTCACCGTGCTCATCGGCGTGCTCGAGAAAACCCAAGGCATGTCGCTCTTCACCGACCTGCTCGCCAGCGTGTCGACGCCCTCGACGGTCACGGCGGTGGTGGCGTTTGTGACCGGCGTCGTGTCGGTCTACAGCAGCACGTCGGGCGTAGTACTACCCGCGTTCCTGCCCACGATTCCCGGCCTGGTCACGCGCCTGGGCGGCGGCGACCCGATGGCGATTGCGTCCTCGATGGTGGTGGGCGGTCACCTGGTGGATCTCTCCCCGCTCTCCACGATTGGCGCGTTGTGCATCGCCGCGCTGCCCGGCCACTCGGCAGACGACTCGCGCCGGCTCTTCAACCAGCTGCTGGCGTGGGGCCTGTCGATGACGGTCGTCGGCACGGCCGCGTGCTGGCTGCTCTTTTGAGCGCTCGGTCGTCGCGTTTTGGAGACTCCGTGAATACCCATGCCACGCTCCTGCTGGCCGAGGCGTCGCTTGCCGGAGGCATCGTACTGCTGCTCTTCTGGTTGCGGCGGCGGCTGGGGTTTGCACCGCTCTACCTCGCCATCGGCGCCTTCCAGTATCTGCAGGTGGTGCTCGCCTCGTCGGTCATCGTCGAAGTAGCGCCAGGGCTCGCGGTGAATCCCGGCTCGGCGGTGCTCTTTCCGTTGACGATCTTCGTGGTGCTGTTGACCTACATCGAGCAGGACGCGGAAGAGACCCGCAAGGTCGCCTACGGAGTCGTGATCGCCAACCTCGCGTTGTTCTTCGTGTCCACCATCGCCGGACGCCATCTCGGTCTCGACGGACATCGGAACCCGCTCGGCCTGCCGGTCACGCTGCTGGCCCAGAACGGCCGGATCATCGCCGCTGGCACGTTCGCGTTGTTCGTGGATGTCATCAGCTCGATCGTCGTCTTCGAACAGGTGAGCCGTTGGATCACCCGCTCGCTGTTCCTGCGGTTGTGGGCCACCTCGCTGGTCATCATGGCGATCGACAGCGCGCTCTTTACGACCGGGGTGTTTCTGGGCAACGACGACGTCTTCGGCATTCTTCGGGCGTTGTTCATCGGCAAAGCGGCCAGTGCCACCTTCTATTCGGCGCTCATCGCGGCGTATGCGCACTTCGTCGAGGCGCCAGGCCGACGCCAGACAACCGAGACGGGCGTGCGGGACGTCTTCCAGTGGCTGACCTACCGGCAGCGCTACGAGGAAGCCCGCACCCTGATGACGCGTGATGCCCAGACCGGGCTCTTCAACCGGGGATACTTCGACGAGAGCGCGCCCAAGCACATCGCGCACGCAAGTCGCGCCGGCCACCAGATGAGCCTCGTGATGGTCGACATCGATCGGCTCAAGGTCACCAACGACCGGTACGGGCACCAGGCGGGCGACCACCTCGTGGCCTTCGTGGCTGCACAGCTGCAGTACATGGTGCGGTCGTCCGACGCCGCCTGCCGCTACGGCGGCGACGAGTTCGTCGTGCTGCTGACGATCGCCGATGCCAAGGCCGCAGCGATCTTCTCGGAACGCCTGCTGGAACTCATCACGACCCGGTCGCAGGAGATGTCGCCGGTGCCGCCATGGGCGCCGGTGACGGTCACGATGGGCCTGGCGACCTACCCGGCCGATGGCACCACGCTGGCGGAACTCGTCCTGCGTGCAGATTCCCGGCTGTACGAAGGCAAGCGCCAGGGCGGTGCGCGCGTGGTGGCCAGGGACGCGGCTCCCGCCTA